>NZ_SMLA01000005.1:0-208581 GCF_004349225.1 Saccharopolyspora karakumensis | reverse complement strand
AGACCCAGCGCGATCGGCAGCGAGACACCATCGATCTGCACCGCGTCCAGCGCAGACCCCAAACCGGGGACCCAGCGACCGGCCAGCAGACCGACGACCATCGCCGCGCCGATCCACACCGGCAACAGCCTGTCGAGCGTCGAAAGTCGTGCGACTACCGCGCTCTCGGGTTCGGCCGTGCGCGTCACGCGAGCACCTCCGCCGGCGTCAGAACCGACGAGACGGCGCTCAGGGCCTCGGGACGCACGCGGTAGTAGATCCAGGTCCCGCGCCGCTCCCCCTCGATGACCCCGGCCTCGCGCAGCACCTTGAGGTGGTGCGCGAGGTCGTCGCCCGGACAGCTCGAAAGCACCGGTCAGATCGCACACGCAGGCCTCGCCGCCGGCGTGCGAGGCGATCAGCGAGAGCAGGCGCAACCGCACCGCTCCCCGATCGCCTTGAACACGCGCGCCAGCTCGATCGACCGCTCGGCGCTCATCGGCTCCCGCAGGACCGGCGAGCAGCCCAACTCCTCGTGCTTCGACACCGCTCTAATTTGACATACCTCAAAACAAGGATCTCGAGGTTGTTGCTTCGATGCACATCAAAACAAGGGGTTCGTGATGTCACGCCTTCAACTCGCCCTCCGCGTCGGTGACCTGGAGAGGTCGATCTCCTTCTACTCCAAGCTCTTCGGCGCCGAACCGGCAAAGCGGCGCCCCGGCTACGCCAACTTCGCCATCGCAGAACCGCCGCTGAAGCTGGTCCTGCTCGAAGGCGAGGACGGTCAGGACACCGTCATGGACCACCTCGGCGTCGAGGTCGGTGACACCGCCACGTCGAGCAGGCCACCGCCCGCCTGGCGGAGCTCGGCCTGTTCACCGAGGTCGAGAACGACACCGACTGCTGCTACGCCGTGCAGGACAAGGTCTGGGTCCACGGACCGGGCCGGGAACCGTGGGAGGTCTACACCGTCGAGTCCGACTCCCCGGCCGCGGATGCCACCTGCTGCTCGTAAACGTCCTGAAATGCGAGAACCCCGGCGATCGCCACCGCGAGCACCGGGGTTCTGCAGGAGCGGGCCTCCGCCGCGATCACGTCACTGGGGCGGGTTCTCGCAGGAGGGGTTGAGGATCTTCTGGACCTCGGGCGAGTCCAGGTTCTCCTTGGTGATGAGGGTGGCGCCGGTGTCGGTGCTCGGGGTCTGCTCGCCCGTGCCCCGGATCTTGGCGACCGCGGTGTTGACCGCCGCGTAGCCCATCTTGAACGGGTTCTGGGCGATCAGACCGGTGATCACCCCGTCCCGCAGCGACTGGATCTGGCCCTCCGAGGTGTCCCAACCGATGATCTTGACCTGCCCGGTCTTGCCGGACTGGCGGACCGCCTCGGCCGCGCCCAGCACGCTCGGCTCGTTGGCCGCGTAGATGCCGTTGAGGTCCGGGTTGGCCGTCAGGATGTCCTGGGTGACCTGCAACGCCTTGTTGTAGTCGCTGTCGCTGGACTGCTGCGCCACCAGCTGCAACCCGGGGTTCTTGGCCAGGCCGTTCTTGAAGCCCTGCCCGCGGGTCTCGTTGGTGCTGGTGCCGGCCTGGAACTCGATGAAGGCGACCTTGCCCTTCCCGCCCAGCTGACGCGCCAGCTCGTCGGTGCCCTGCTCGGCCGCGGCGACGTTGTTGGTGGCGAACACCGGCACGTCCGGCGGCTGCGGGGTGGTGCCGGAGTCCATGTTGACCACCGTGGTGCCCTGGCCCTGCGCGGTCTTGGTGACGTCCGACAGCGCCTTGGCATCGGTGGCCGCGTAGACCAGGCCCTTGACGTCGCCCTGGGCGAGCATGTCCTGCAGCAGGCTCTGCTGACCGCTGACGTCGCTCTCCGCGCTCACGCCGTCCCACTGCAGCTCGACGTCCTTCTGCTTGGACCCGGCGCACTCGGCACCGACGCGGACCTTCTCCCAGAAGTCGAAACCGATCGCCTTGGGCACCACCGCGATCTTGATCGGGCCGCCGGCCTCCTGCCCGCCGCCGGTCTGCTCGCGCACGCCGACGCTGCAACCGGTGGCCGCCAGCGTCAGCATCACGCACGTTGCGGTCAGAACCTTCTTCATCGCAGAGCTCCCTTGCTCCTAGCGAAAGTGGCTATCCGACGTCGCCGCCGAGCTTGCGGCGCTGGTAGTAGTCCCACCAGACGGCCAGCCAGATGATCACGCCGATCAGCACGTTCTGGTAGAAGGTGCCGATGTTGAGCTGCACCGCGCCGTTGCGGATGACCGCGACCAGGAAGGCCCCGATCAGCGAACCGAGCACGGTGCCGCGCCCGCCGAAGAGGCTGGCGCCGCCGATGACGACCGCCGCGATCACGTCCAGCTCCAGGCCCTCGCCGAAGTTCGGCTGACCGGAGTTGATCCGCGACGCGGCGATCATGCCGCCGAGCCCCGCCAGCGCACCGGAGAGCACGTACACCGAGGTGATGTAGCGCTTGACCGGGACGCCGGACAGCCGCGCGGCCTCCATGTTGGAACCCATCACGTACGCGTAGCGACCGAGTCGGGTGCGGGTGAGCACCACGTACCCGAGCAAGGCCACCACGATGATGAGCACCACCGGGATCGGCAGGATCCCGATGACGCCCTGCCCGAGCAGCCGGAACGAGTCCGGCGCGCCGAACACCGCGACCGCACCGGTGGCGATCAGCACCAAACCCCGTCCCACGCTGAGCATGCCCAGCGTGGCGATGAACGGCGGCAGCCCCACCACCGACACCAGCAGGCCGTTGACCAGCCCCGCCAGCGCACCGACGGCGAGCCCGCCCACGACGCCCAGCAGCGGGTTGAACCCGTAGTCGGCCATCAGCAGCACGCCGATCACGCCGGAGAGCGCGGCCACCGAGCCCACCGACAGGTCGATCCCGCCGGTGATGATCACCAGCGTCACGCCCACCGCCATCACCGCGTTCACCGAGGTCTGCGACCCGAGGTTGAACAGGTTGTCGGCGGTGAGGAACGACGGCGCGATGATCGACAGCAGGATGAACACGACGATCAGCGCGCCGGCCGCCGCGACCTGGGAGACCGCGCCGGAGAGCCGGTCGCTCAGCCCGCCCAGCAGGCCGCGGTCCCCATTGGACGGTGCCTTGGTCTGCTCAGTCATGGTTGCCCTTCGCTCCGGTCGCGAGTGCGACGACGCGTTCTTCGGAGAACTCGGTCCGCTGGACCTCGCCGGTGATCCGGCCACCGCGCATCACCAGGATCCGGTCGCACATGTTCAGCAGCTCCGGCAGGTAGCTGGAGATCAGCACGACCGCCTTCCCCTGCTCGGCAAGGGAATCCAGCTGCTGGAACATCTCCGACTTGGCACCGACGTCCATGCCCCGGCCCGGCTCGTCGAAGAACAGCACGTCGGCCCCGGTCTCCAGCCAGCGCGCCAGCACCACCTTCTGCTGGTTGCCGCCGGAGAGGGTTTGCGCGTGCCGCCCCACGCGCGGGACGCGGATGCGCAGCGAGTCGCGCTGGCGCTCGGCGATGCGCCGTTCGCCCTGCAGGTCGATGAGCCCGTAGCGCAGCATCGGCAGCTTGGCCATCGTGATGTTCTTGTCCACGCCCAGCTGCATCGCCAGGCCGTCGGTCTTGCGACTCTCGGTGAGGTAGCCGATCCCGGCGGCGATGGCGTCGGCCGGGCCGCGGATGCGCAGCTTGCGACCGTCCATTGTGATCGTTCCGCGCTCGGGCGGTTCGGCGCCGAAGACCGCGCGGGCCAGTTCCGTTCGCCCGGCGCCGACCAGCCCCGCCAGGCCGACGATCTCCCCCGCGCGGACCTCGAAGGACACGTCGCGGACCTGCTCGCCCCGGGTGAGCCCGTCGACCTTCAACCGAACCTCGCCGGGCGGCTGGTGGGTCCGCGGGTAGAGGTTGGAGACGTCGCGGCCGACCATCAGCTGCACCAGCCGCGCCTCGTCGAGGCCGTCGACCGGGCTGGTGTCCACAACGGTCCCGTCGCGCATCACGGTGACCCGGTCACCGATCTCGAAGATCTCGTCCAGCCGGTGCGAGATGTAGAGCACCGCGATGCCCTGCGCGGTGAGTTCGCGGACGATGCCGAACAGCTCCTCGGCCTCGCGCTCGGTCAGGCTCGCGGTCGGCTCGTCGAGGATGAGCACTTTCGCCTGCACGGCCAGGGCTTTGGCGAGCTCGACCCGCTGCTGCTCCGCTGTGGACAGCAGCGACACGCGACGACCGGGGTCGACGTCCAGGCCGACGCGCGCGAGCAGTTCGCGCGCGGCGCGGCGCTCGGCGTTGCGGGAGATCCAGCCGCCCCGTCCGGGTTCGTGCCCGATGAAGAGGTTCTCCGCGACCGACAGGTCCGGGGCGAGGGCGAACTCCTGGTGCACCATGGACACACCGAGCCGCCGCGCCGAGCCGGGCCCCTGGAAAGTGACCCGAGCTCCGTCCAGTTCGATGTGACCGCTGCTGGGCTGCTCGATCTGAGCGATCATCTTCATCAGCGTCGACTTGCCCGCACCGTTCTCACCTGCGAAGACGTGCACTTCGCCCGGTGCGATCTCCAGGGTGACGCCGTCGACGGCCACCACTCCGGGGAACCGCTTGCCGACGCCGCGCAGCGCCACTGCCGGGCGTTGTCCGCTGGCTGTCACGGCGTACCTCCCTCGATCCGCTGCGAGCGTGCTCCAGGTCACGGTGCGCCGGATCATACCCACACCGCGGGTCATCGTGAAAGGGCTGGAATGAAGCCAAGTAACCGATTACCGGACGGGCTCGCCGACGCGATTTCGGGCGACCGCCGGACGTGGAAGCGGAGGTTACGTAAGCTTTCGGTCAGGACAGCGCACACGCGACCACCGATGATCTAGGGGGCGAGGACGCCGTGCAGCCGTTGCTGGCCAGCGATCCGACCAGGGTCGGCGACTACCGGCTGCTGGCACGTCTGGGCCGCGGCGCGATGGGCGGGGTCTACCTCGGCCGCTCGCGCGGTGGCCGCGTGGTCGCCGTCAAGGTCATCCGCGCCGACCTCGCCGAGGACCCGGAGTTCCGCGAGCGTTTCCGGCGCGAGGCCGACGCGGCCCACGCGGTCGGCGGGTTCTGGACCGCCGCCGTGGTCAACGCCGACCCGGACGCCGAACAGCCCTGGCTGGCCACCGAGTACGTGCCCGGACCGACGCTGCACCAGGCCGTCGCCGACCACGGCGCGCTGCCCGAGGCCACCGTGCGCAGCCTGGGCGCCGGACTGGCCGAGGCGCTGGTGGCCATCCACAAGGCCGAGCTGGTGCACCGCGACCTCAAACCGGCCAACGTCCTGCTGGGCCCGGACGGCCCGCGCGTCATCGACTTCGGCATCTCCCGGGCGATGACCGGTCACTCGCTGACCGCGACGGGCATCTTCCTGGGCACGCCCGGGTTCTTCTCGCCCGAGCAGACGCTCGGCAGCGAAGTGGGCCCGCCCAGCGACGTGTTCTCGCTCGGCGCGGTGCTGGTGTTCGCCGCCGCGGGCTGCGGCCCGTTCGGCGAGGAGAGCACCGCCTCGCTGCTGTACAAGGTCGCGCACGCCGAGCCGGACCTGGAGAAGGTGCCGGAAGGACTGCGGCCGCTGCTCGCCGAGTGCCTGCACAAGGACCCGGCGGCCCGCCCGACCCCGGCGCAGATGCTGGACCGGATCGGCGAGACCAGCCCGCAGGGCAGCAGCTGGCTGCCGCCGACGATCACCGCGGTCATCGCCCAGCACTCGACCGAGCTGCAGCGCACGGTGCAGGTCCCGGACACTCCCCCGCCGCAGCCGGTTCCCGCTGCACCGCAGGCAGCGCCCAGGCCGGTCACCCAGGCCTACACCCAGGCGCCGCCGGTCGCCGCGCCCGCGCAACCGGCGGCCGCGCCCGCGCCGCAGGTGCGGGACAAGATCGTCCCGTCCCCGCCGCAGAAGCGCCGGACGCAGGCGCAGCAGCAGCGCGAACCCCGCGTGCGACGGGACGGGCCGGGCCCGGAGTTCCGCACCCGGGGACGGGTGTCGGCGGCGATGTGGACCGCGGTCTTCGCGCTGCTGCTGGTCGCGGCGTTCTACCTCTCCGACCACATGGACATCCCGTTCACCCACGGGTCCGTGTCCATGAACCCGGACCGGCTGGCGGTCTTCCGGATCGGTGCGCTGCTGCTGCTGTTCGGCGCGGTCTGGTCGTGCGGCCGGATGCTGGCGCCGAGCCTGCGGTTGAAGGTCAACTCCGACGGCGTCGTGGTCCACCGGATGGGCCTCACCCGTGAGATCCCGTGGCAGCAGGTGTCCCGGGTCGGCGTGGTCGGCAAGGGCAAGTCGACGTCCCTGGCGGTGTGGTTGGCCGACGGTTCGGCACCGCGCTCGTCGGCGTGGCACCGGGTGCGGCGCTACCACGGCGGCGCGCGGATCTACCCGGTCGGCGCGACCGGCGGCTTCATCTCCCGGCGGCAGGAGGCCCGGCGGTTGCGCGGGGCGCTGGAGCAGTACGCCCGCGGGCGCTACGACTCACGCATGCTCTGAAGCCGGGAGAGCACAACGAAGCTTCGCGTTCGCCCGAATCAACGCAACGAAGCGACGCAACAAGCAAGGCTTGACGACTGAAATCCGCTGGACCATCGACATAGCCTTGTGCTCATGGCTACCGCCCACCACCTCGACACCGAGTCCCGCGCCGGGGAGTTCCTGGCGCTCGACGAGCGCTACAGCGCGCACAACTACCACCCGCTCCCGGTCGTGATCGCCGAGGCCGACGGCGCCTGGATGACCGATGTGGACGGACGGCGCTACCTGGACTTCCTCGCCGGTTACTCGGCCCTGAACTTCGGGCACCGGCACCCCGAGCTGGTCGCCGCCGCGTCCGAGCAGCTCGGCAAGCTCACGCTGACCAGCCGCGCGTTCCACCACGATCAGCTGGGACCGTTCTGCCGGGAGCTCGCCGAGCTCACCGGCACCGATCGGGTGCTGCCGATGAACTCCGGCGCCGAAGCGGTCGAGTCGGCGATCAAGATCGCTCGCAAGTGGGCCTACCAGGTCAAGGGCGTGCCGGAGAACCAGGCCGAGATCATCGTGGCCGGCTCCAACTTCCACGGCCGCACCACGACCATCGTCTCCTTCTCCACCGACCCGGACGCGCGCGCCGAGTTCGGCCCCTACACGCCGGGCTTCACCGTCACCGACTACGGCGACGCCACCTCCGTCGAGGCCGCGATCAGCGAGCGGACCGCGGCGGTGCTGGTCGAGCCCATCCAGGGCGAGGCAGGCGTGGTCGTACCGCCCGCCGACTACCTGCCCCGGCTGCGACGGCTGTGCGACGAGCACGGCGCGCTGCTCATCTGCGACGAGATCCAGTCCGGCCTCGCCCGCACCGGTGAGCTGCTGGCCAGCGCCCACGACGGCGTCCGCGCCGACCTCTACACGCTGGGCAAGGCCTTGGGCGGCGGCATCCTGCCGGTGTCGGCGGTGGTGGGCCGCGACGACGTCATCGGTGTGCTGCAGCCCGGTCAGCACGGCTCCACGTTCGGCGGAAACCCGCTGGCCGCGGCCGTGGGCCGCGCGGTGATCCGCCTGCTGAGCACCGGCGAGTTCCAGGAGCGCTCCCGCGACCTGGGCGCTCATCTGCACGCGCGTCTCGGCGACCTGATCGGCAACGGCGTGGCGCAGGTGCGCGGCCGGGGCCTGTGGGCGGGCGTGGAGATCGCGCCCGGCGGCCCGGTGGGTCGCGAGGCCAGCGAGGCGCTGATGGCCAAGGGCGTGCTGTGCAAGGAAACGCAGGACACGACGCTGCGCATCGCCCCGCCGCTGACGATCACGCGCGACGAGCTCGACACCGGCATCGACGCCATCGCCGAGGTGCTCGCGAAGTAACCACTGGTCCGAACCGTCCACGACCGCTTGCCCGGACGGTTCGGACCGCAACCCCCCGCCGTCACCGGCGCGCGGCGGGGGATCAGGACTTGGTGAGGTCCCGGGACAGAGCGGTGAGTCGGCTGATCGCCCGCAGGTACTTCTTGCGGTAGCCGCCCTGCAGCATCTCCTCGGTGAACAGGCCCGACAGCGGCGCGCCCGAGACGCGGACCGGGATGGCGCGGTCGTAGAGGCGGTCCGCCAGCGCCACCAGGCGCAGCGCCACGTCCTGGTCGGGGGCCGCGTGCACGCCCGAGAGGTGCACGGCGGTGATGTCGTCGACGAGCCTGCCGTACTTCGAGGCGTGCAGACCGGCGAGGAAACCGCAGAGCTCGTCGAAGTCGTCGAGCGTCGATCCGTCGGTGGCCTCGGCGAGCCGGGACAGCTCCTCATCGGCCATCGGCGGCGGCGCGTCGGGCAGACCGCGGTGCCGGTAGTCCGGCCCGTCGACGCGCACCACGCCGAACCGGGCCGACATCGCGTGGATCTCGCGCAGGAAGTCCGCCGCGGCGAACCGGCCCTCGCCCAGCTTGTCCGGCAGCGTGTTGGACGTGGCCGCCACGTGCACACCGGCGTCGGTGAGCTTGGCGATCAGCTGGGTGACCAGCATCGTGTCACCCGGGTCGTCCAGCTCGAACTCGTCGATGGACAGCAGCCGGTGCTGCGAGAGCCGCTCGACGGTCGCGGCGAACCCGAGAGCGCCCACGAGGTTGGTGATCTCGACGAAGGTGCCGTAGGACTTGGTGCCCTCGGTGGCGTGCCACAACGAGGCCAGCAGGTGGGTCTTGCCGACCCCGAAGCCGCCGTCGAGGTAGAGCCCGCGCTTGTCGCCGTCGGCCTTCTTCCTGCCGCCGAACATCCCGCGCAACCAGCCGCCACCACCACCGGCGGAGGCGTTGATCCGCTCCGCGAACGCCGCGCAGTCACGCACGGCCTGCGCCTGGCTGGGCTCGTCCGGATTGGGGATGTAGGTCTCGAAGCGCGCCGCCGCGAAGCGGGGCGGCGGCGTCATCGCCTGGACCAGCTCGTCCGGGGTGATCTCTGGACGGCGGTCGACCAGACGGGCGAAATTCATGCGACCGACTCTATAACCGGTCACCGCCGAGCCAGGTCCTGACGCCACGTGCCACTCGTCACCCGTGGTGGGATGGCTGCCGTGGTCGAACAGCTCTGGCCGGTGAACGGCGCACCAGAAGCGGACGAGCGCCTGGAGGCGCACTACGCCTACCCCGAAACCCCGCACCGCCCGTGGGTCCGGGTGAACTTCGTGTCGAGCCTGGACGGCGCGGTCACCTCCGGCGGCAGCTCCCGGCCGCTGTCGGATCCGGTGGACCGCAAGGTGCTGAGCCTGATCCGCGATCTCTCCGACGTGATCCTGGTCGGCGCGGGCACCGCCGTGGCCGAGGGGTATCGGGGCGTGAAGCGCAACGCGGTCCGCACCGAGCGGCGCGCCCGCCTGGGGCTGTCCGAGGTACCGCCCATCGCTCTGGTCACCGCGCGCGCCGCGCTGCCGCTGGACTCGCCGCTGCTGACCGACACGCTGGTGCCGCCGATCGTCCTCACCTGCCAAGCCGCGCCCGCGCAGCGGCGGGCGGCGCTTTCCGAGGCCGGTGCCGACGTGGTGATCGCGGGTACCGACCGGGTGGACCTCGCCGCCGCGATCGACGCGCTGGGTCAGCGGGGGCTTCGCCGGATCGGCTGCGAGGGAGGGCCGCAGCTGTTCGGCGGTCTCGTCGACGCCGACCTGGTCGACGAGCTCTGCCTGACCCTCTCCCCCATGCTGACCAGCGGAGACGCGGGCCGGATCGCGGAAGGTCGCGGTGTGGAGGCGCCGCATCGGATGCGTCTGGAGTCGGTGCTGCACTCGGATTCGCTGCTGTTCCTGCGTTACGGAAGAATGCGGGAGTGACGGGTGTGGCGAAACGCCGACGCTGTCACCCGAGGCACCCGAATGGTGCCGCGATCGCATCTGGGACACCCTTCGGACCAGGTGCGGGCATTACTCGCGCCACACCTCGCCGACATTCCTCGGCGTACCGGGAAGGAGCTGGATTTCCATGGCCCAGAACAGCGACACGTCGTCCGGCCAAGCCACCCAGCAGGCTGGGGCTCAGAGCAGCGAGCGGCGCATCCCGGACACGCGCAGCGGCGGATCACCCGCGCGCACCGCCGACGAGGGCTCGCAGGGCAAGACGACCATCGCCGCGTCGGTCGTGCAGAAGATCGCGGGCATGGCGGCTCGTGAGGTCTCCGGCGTCCACGCGATGGGCGGCGGCGTCTCCCGCGCCTTCGGCGCGCTGCGCGACCGGATCCCCGGCGGCAGCGGCACTTCCTCCACCTCGGGCGTGCAGGTGGAGGTCGGCGAGAAGCAGACCGCGGTGGACCTCGACCTGGTCGTCGAGTACGGCGCGTCCATCGTGGACCTCTCGCGCGCGGTGCGGCGCAACGTGATCACCGCCGTGGAGCGGATGACCGGTCTCGACGTCATCGAGGTCAACATCGTCGTCAACGACATCCACCTCCCCAGCGACGACGAGGAGGAGGCGCCGCAGCAGGCGCAGTCGCGCGTCGAGTGACGTCGTCCGTCCGAAACCGCCTAGGAGGCCCAGTTGCCGGAGCAGCCATCCGCCAGTGAGCTCGCCGAGAAGGTGCTTGCGCACCCGTCGGTGACGCGGCTGGCCGGCGGCGAGTTCGGGGAGATCACGTCCTACTTCCCCGGCCACCGCATCACCGGCGTGCGGATGCCGGAGGACGGGGGCGTGGAGATCGGCGTGGTGGTGCGCCTCGACCAGCCGGTCGGCACGACCGTCGCCGAACTGCGCGCCTCGCTGGCCGGGACGCTGGGCGCGACCCGGGTGGACATCTACGTGTCCGACGTGGAAACCGCCGAGGACCCGCCGGAACCGGCATGACTGGCCGGTCCCGACTGGAGGCGCAGAATGGTGGACGTGCACCACGATCCGGCGACGCGCGCCGAGATCCGCGCGTTCGTCCGGGCGAATCACCCGGACGTGGGAGGGGACCCGGAGGCGTTCGCCGCCGGGCTCGCTCGGCTGCGCGGCAGGACCGCCGATCCCCGGTTCGACGCGCCGATCGTGGTGGAGACCAGGCCTGGCGGAGTCCGTGGCCTGCTGCACCGCGTCCGATGCCGGTGGCGGCGCCGTCACGCACCTCCCCGCGTTCGATGACCCGTTCGTGCAACAGCCCGTTTCTTCACAGGAGGCATCGGAGATGAATGCGACGCAGACCGGACTGATCGCCGGGCTGATCCTCGGCACCGCCGCGGCGGTCGGCGGGTTCAGCGGGTTCTTGATCGCCCTGCTGATCGGCGTGGTGGGGCTGGTCATCGGCCGGATCCTCGACGGCGAGCTGGAGGTCGGCGATCTGCTCGGCCGCTCCAAGGACCGCCGATGACCGCAGCCGCGACCAAGCCGGAGGAGACCACCTCCGACGAAGCGCTGGAGGAGCGCGGCGACCTGCACATCAACCGCTCGGTGCTGCGCAAGATCGCCGAGCACGCCGCCGACGTCGACCCGGGCAGCGCGCGCAGCGGCCGCAAGCACGCCGCCGGTGCCGAGATCAGCGGCCCGGACGACGCGTTGCGAGTCCGGTTGACCGTGGCGCTGCGCTACCCGAACCCGGTGCGCGACACCGTCGCCTCGATGCGCGAGCGGGTCGAGGCCGAGCTCTCCCGCATCGCGGGTTGCAAGGTGCGCAGCGTCGACGTGACCGTGTCCGGGCTGGTCCCACCGACCGCGGCACCCCGGGTGGAGTGAGCGATGCGCCTGTTCGTACGACTGATCACCGCCGTGGCCGGCATCGTCCTCGCCGCCGCCGGAGCGCTGCTGGCCATCGATTCGGTGTGGTCGCTGATCCGGCCGGGCGGCCGCGGCCTGATCCTCGGCCCGGCCGCGGTGCGCGATGGGCTGGCCGGGTTCTCGTGGAACGACGTGCCGGTGCGGCTCGTGGCCTGCGCGCTGATCGTGCTCGGCCTGGTGCTGCTGATCGCCACGATGAGCGCGGGGCACCGGGAGATCCGGCTGCACGACCCGGCCCCCGAGGTCACCGTCACCACCGACCGCCGTTCGCTCGCGCGGCTGGTCGGGCACCAGGTCCGCGACCAGGACGGCGTCGCGGGCGCGACCGTCACCGCCGGGGCGAAGCGGGTCCGCGTCAAGGCCACCTCGCGCTTCCGGGAAACCGGTGACCTGCGAGGGCGGCTGACCGAGACCGCCGAGCACGCCGTCGGTGACCTGCCGCTGCCCAGCACGCCGAAGGTACTGGTGTCGCTGGCCACGCCCAAGGAGCGCCGATGAGCGAGATCAAGCCGAGCAGCACCCCGATCGGACGCGGCGCGGGCTTCGAACGCGGCGCCGTGACCCTGCTGGGTCTGCTGTCGCTGCTGGCGGGCGCCGCCGCGATCGTCGTGGGTTCCGGAGTGCTGGGCGTGTTCCGCGCTCAGCGGCCGGTGGCCGATCCGCTGGTGGTGCAGTGGGTGCAGGCGAACTCGCGGCTGGCCGCGGTGATCGGCATCGTCACCGGGCTCGTGCTGTTCGTGCTGGGCCTGTGGTGGCTGGTGCGCGCGCTGCGGCCCGAGCAGCGGCCGGACTTCCGCCTGGAGCACTCCGACTCGGGCGACCTCGACGTGACGGCCGGGGCGCTGTCCGACGCCGTGCGCGCGGACGCCGAGCAGGTTCAGGGCGTCAAGCGGGCCCGGGTGCGGATGGCCGGCACCGACCGCTCGCCGTCGCTGCGCCTGACGCTGTCGCTGCAGGAGGGCACCAACGTCCGGCACGTGTGGGAGGAGCTGGACGAGAAGGTCCTCGCCCGAGCCCGCCAGGCGCTGGGCCGGGAAACGCTGCCCACGGCCATCCGGCTGCGACTGGACCGCGCACCCAAGCAACGCGTTCAGTAGGAGGCCGTCGTGCTGCCGCTGCACCCTCCGGTGAAACCGATGCTGGCCAGCCCGGTCGACGGCGTGCCGCGCCGCGAGGGCCTGCTGTTCGAGCCGAAGTGGGACGGCTTCCGCTGCCTGGCGTTCGTCGAGCCCGGCAGTCGCGCGCTGTTGCAGTCGCGCACCGGGCGCGGGTTGGAGCGCTACTTCCCCGAGGTGCAGGCGACGCTCTCCCAGCAGCTGGAGCGCCCGGCGGTGCTCGACGGGGAGTTGGTGGTGATCCACCACGACTCCGACGGCGACAGGCTCGACTGGAACCAGCTCAGCGAGCGGATCCACCCCGCCGCCAGCCGCGTCAAGGCGCTCGCCGAGCGCACCCCGGCCACCTTCATCGCGTTCGACCTGCTGGCCCTGGACGACCAGGACCTCACCGGATCGGCGCAGTCCGAACGCCGCTCGCTGCTGGCCGACCTGGGGCTGGACCGCCCGGGCCTGCGCACCACACCGGCCACCGAGGACCCGGAGCTGGCCGAGGAGTGGTTCCGGTTGTTCGAGGGCGCCGGGCTGGACGGCATCATCGCCAAGCCCCTCGACGGCCCGTACGTGCCGGGCAAGCGGACGATGCTCAAGATCAAGCACTCGCGCACGGTGGACTGCGTGGTCGCCGGGCTGCGCTGGCACGCCAACACCGAACCGGGCACCGCGGTCGGGTCGTTGCAGCTGGGGTTGCACGACGAGCACGGGGTGCTGCACCACGTCGGCGTCGTCGGTGCGTTCTCCGCCGCGCGCAGGCGTGAGCTGGCCGGGGAGCTCACCGAGCTGATCACCGAGGGCGAGCACCCGTGGGTCGGCGAGAACGCGACCGGGCGGCGGCTGCCCGGGTCGGTGAACCGCTGGAACAGCAACGAGCAGCCGTGGGTGCCGCTGCGCCCGGAACGGGTCGTGGAGGTCTCCTACGACCACACCGAAGGCGGACATCCGGCCCGGTTCCGGCACACCACGCAGTTCGTGCGCTGGCGTCCCGACCGGGCCCCGGAGTCCTGCGACTACACCCAGCTGGACGAGCCGATGCGCTACGACCTCGACTCGGTGCTGTTCGGTGCAGTGCACCGCACGGATCGTTCGAGCGGGTAACGTCCGCTCCCGTGGTAGAGCGGATTGCGGTGATCGGTTCGGGTGGCATCGGCGGGGTGATCGCCGAAGCGGCGCACGCCGCGGGCCACGAGGTGACGATGTGCGTGCGCACCCCGTTCGAGCGGCTGGTGGTGGACGCGCCCGAGGGGCCCGTGGACGTCCCGGTGTCGGTGGCGACCGATCCGGGTGCCGTCGGCGAGTTCGACTGGATCGTGCTGACGACCAAGGTCCACGACGTGCCGAGCACGGCTCCCTGGTTGCGCGAGCTCGACGACGGGCGCACGCCCCTGGTGGTCGTGCAGAACGGTGTCGCGCACCGCGAGTCGGTCGCCGAGCTGCGGCTGCAGGCGCCCGTGCTGCCCGCGTTGATCTACGTGGGAGCCGAGCGGACCAGCCCCGGCCGCGTGGTGCGCCGGTCGCCGGCCACCGTGCAGGTCCCGGCGGGTGACCTCGGCTCCCGGTTCGTGTCGATGCTGGCGGGCTCGGCTCTGAAGATGCGCGAGACCCACGACTTCCACACCGCGGCCTGGCGCAAGATGCTCACCAACGTGGCACCGAACCCGATCACCGCGCTGACCCTGCGCCGCCTGGACGTGCTCGCCGACGCCGAGGTCCAGGAGCTCTGCGCGGGCATCCTCACCGAGGCGATCGCCGTCGCCCAGGCCGAGGGGGCATCGCTGACGCAGCAGGACGCGGACAAGGTCCTGGCCGACTACACGGCCCAGATGCCGCCGACCAACGGCACCTCGATGCTCTACGACCGCCTCGCCGGTCTCCCGCTGGAGCACGAGCACATCACCGGCACCCTCGTGCGGGCGGCCGACCGGCACGGCATTCCGGTCCCCCTCAACCGCACGCTCCTGACGCTCCTCCGCGCGGTCAAACCCCACCCCTGACCCAGAAACCCCGCACCCGGGCACGTCACCGCAGATCACAGCCCTGGCCGGGTGGGGGATTCGAATTGCGCGCGAAGTTCGGATCGTGCCGCCCGGTCGGGTCAGTTCGCCGGTGGGTCGCTCGACTCGGACGTCGTGCGGGTGGTGGCGACCGAGCCGACGGAGGCGATGACGACGCAGCAGATGGCCAGCCACTGCCAGCCGGTCAGGAGTTCGCCGAGGACCACCAGGCCGGCGAGGGCGGCGACGGCGGGTTCGGTGCTCATCAGGATCCCGAAGACGCGGGCCGGCATCCGGCGCAGCGCTTCGAGTTCGAGCGTGTAGGGCACCACCGAGGACATCAGCGCGACCACCAGTCCGATGATCAGCACCGTCGGGCTCAGCAGCGCGGGCCCGGAGTCGAAGGCGCCGACGGGCAGCGCGACCAGGGCGCCGAAGGCCATCGCCAGCGCCAGCCCGGAGGTTCCGGTGGTGCGGCTGCCGAGCTTGGCGCCGAGCAGGATGTACCCGGCCCAGCAGGCGCCCGCGGCCAGCGCGAACGCGACGCCGACCCAGTCGAGGCCGCCTTCGACGCGGGACAGCAGGAACACGCCGGTCCCGGCCAGCAGCGCCCACACCACGTCGAGCTTGCGATGCGAGCCGAACAGCGCCACCGTCAGCGGCCCGAGGAACTCGATGGTCACCGCCGCGCCCAGCGGAATCCGCTCGAACGCCTGGTAGATGCACATGTTCATGCCGGCGAGCACCAGCCCGTACCCTGCTACGACGCGCAGCGTCGGCCAGTCCAGCTTCAGCGACGGGCGGAACACCGCCAGCAGGATCAGCGCGGCGAACACCAGCCGCAGCAGCACCACGCCCGAGGCCCCGGCGACGCTGAACAGCTGCTTGGCGAACGCGGCGCCCACCTGCACGCTGACCACGCCGACCAGCACCATCATCGGCGGCGGCACGGCTCCCAGCGCAGCGGCCGACACCCGGCTCGCGCTCCACCGACGTTCGTCTCCCGGCCCCCAGGCGACCTGCACAACGCTCCTTCACGGCTCAAGCGACAACGACCAGCACGCTATCCCAGCGAACGCCCGACCAGAACGCGCGCCGGAGGTGCTCCTGCGCACCCCCCGCGGGAAGCACCGTGCACCGGACTCTCGCACCCGGAGCCGGGTTCGGCTTCCGGTGCCGCTGACCGCAGCGAACCGGCCCCGTGCCCGCGGTGGAACGTCCCCTAACCGAGGTCACACGTCGATCATGGGATGCTGCGTAACAAGTTCGCCGGTTCGACTAGGAGTTCTTGTGCCGCGCACCATCAACCGGGCCGGGGCCGCGCTGCTGCCGTTGCTGCTGCTGGTGGTCGCCGGTTGTTCGGTCGGGCCGTCCCAGCGCCCCGCGGTCGCCTACCACGACAGCGAGCAGCAGGTGGCGCCCGCGCCGCAGCCGCCGAAGCCGCGACCGGTGCCGCCGCTGGGCGCCGCTCCCCGCGACGCGCTGAACTGGCAGGACTGCACCGACCAGACCCGCGCTGAGCTGGGTTCCTTGCCGCCCGGCCTGACGTTCTCCTGCTCCCGCCTGCTCTCCACGCTCGACGCACCGGAGGCTCCGGAGCGGGGCACCGCGCGCAACTCCCTGATCCGCACCGGCTCCGGCCGGGTTCCGCTGGTGGTCGTGGGCGACATCGGCGGCGAGCCGGGCACGACCTTCGCCGCGCGGATGGCCACGCAGCTGCCGCCGGAGATCCGCAACACCTTCGACATCATCGGCATGGACCGGCGAGGCACCGGCGAGTCGGAACCCGCCGACTGCGTTCCGCCGCAGCAGCGCGAGGAGGTCTTGGGCTTCGATCCGCGCGCGACCCAGCGCCCGGACCTCGACCGGCTGCTGGAATCGGTGCTGTCGGCCAGCCAGGAGTGCCTGCTCAAGCTCGACGAGCGACTCCAGGCCTACGACACCTGGCGCACCGCCTCCGACCTGGAAGAACTCCGCTTGGAACTGGGTGTGCCGAGGCTGCACGCGATCGGCCGCGGCGAGGCCGGACGCCTGCTGACGACCTACGCCGAGCGGTACCCGGGCGGGGTCGGGCGGTTCGTGATCGACGGCGCCCCGGACCCGACGCGCGACTCGATGGGCCAAGCCGAGTACCAGGCGCAGACCGCTGAGCAGACCTTCGACGTCTTCGCCGCCGACTGCGTCAGCCGCAACTGCCCGCTCGGCCCGAACCCCCGGCAGACCGTCAGCGACCTCGTCGAGCGCACCCGGAGCGCCCCGCTGCCCGCACCCGGCACCTCGGTGCCGGCGGGCCGGGTCACGCAGGCCGTGCTGCAGGGGCTCTCCGACCGCAACGGCTGGCCCGCGCTGGCCGAGGCGCTGGCGGCGGGCAACCGCGGTGACGGCACGCGCCTCGCCGAGCTCACCGCGCCGCTGGTCGCCGCGCAGGGGGTGAACCCGCCGTGGTTCGACGGGGATCTGATCACCAGCTGCAACGACACGACGTTGCGCGTTCCGCCGCAGCGCAGCAGCGAGATCGCGCAGGACTGGGTGAACCGCTTCCCGCTGTTCGGCGGCGTCGCGGCGCAGCGCGTGGTGTGGTGCGGCTCGTGGCCGGTTCCGCAGCAGCCGCTGCCGACTCCGCGCCGCGCGGACCTACCGCCGATCCCGGTGATCACCACGGCCCACGATCCGCGGACGCTGGCGCTGGGCACCGATCACCTGGCCGACGAGCTGCCGACCGGCGTGCCGATGCGCTGGCAGGGCGCCGGGCACGGAGCGATCACCCGCTCGACGTGCGTCACCGACGCGATCAGCCGATTCCTTGTGCAGGGGGTCGTGCCCACCGAGGGCATGGCCTGCCCGGAGTGATCCCGCAACACCCCGGGCAAGCCACCGCCACTTCAGCCGCAGCTGGAGCAGCAGCCACAGGAAGGACCGCTGCAGCTGCCGCAGCAGCTGCAACCGCCCTGGTGCGGTGCGTCGGTGCCGACCATCTCCGACCTCCGATCGGTGTTGGATACCAGCACCGTCCGATGTTCCTCGCCGATCCGACCGCCGGGACACCGCTGCACGAGCGAACCGACGTCGCCCGAGGAGCGGAACCGGCGGCTGCGATCAGTGACCGGGCCGGGTTCTCGGGACGATCACCCGAGGTGGGCGTACTGGTACTCGTGCGGGGGCGGCTGCGTGGACGACACCGCGCCGTTGCCCACCATCGCGAGAGCGCCCAGCACGATGAAGACGATCAGCAGGATCCGCCCGCCCCGGGACATCACCAGCGGTCGCGTACCCGCCGGGACCTCGGCGGCCTCGCCCTCCTCGCGGGCGTCGCCGAACAGCCGCTTCGGGTAGGCGCCGGTGAGCAGGTAGATGTAGGCGTTGGTGCGCATCGAGTAGCGCAGAGCGGCCACCGAGGCGTCGAAGACCGGGCGCGGGTTGCGGCCCATGACCAGGATGATCAGCCACAGGAAGAACGCCAGGACCCCGAAACCCCACGAGGTCACCGCGGCCACGATCGCCGCCGGGATCAGCAGGACGAACCGGAACGCCACCGCCCAGCGGTTGAGCCTGCCCGGCCGGATCTCGACGTCGACCGGGAACTGCGGGTCGCCCACGACGAACGGCGGGTAGCGGTCGACCAGCAGCCACGCGGAGGCTCCGACCCGCGTGCTGTAGGAGATGTAGAGGGTGAGGAACCCGGAGATCCACTCGGGGAGCCTGCCCAGGACCAGCGCGGCGAACCAGCCGATGAACACCACCACCGCCGCCGCGACGCCCAGCGCCCACAGCACGATGAAGTGCGGGATGAGCAGCAGCATCCGCAGCAGCACGGTCCAGCGGCGGTGCCGCCGCGGTGGCGTGACCAGCAGCTCCGGCAGGAACCGGCCGTCTTCGACTGCGGCTGACTCGCTCAAAGCCACCCTCCCGGCGCTCCACGGTCAATTTTTCCCAGCCTAGGCGGTTCGCCGCCGACGGCGAGGACGATTGCCCTGGTCGGCCCCCACTCCATTCGGTGAACTCCGCGATTCCGCTCCGCGCTGATGAGGCGATACGGTGTGCCGATGCAGCGCCGTGAATCCGAGGAGCCGGCCCGCTTCGGCGACCTGGACGACCTCGATCAGAACGATCCCGAGGTCCGCGCCTTCGCCGAGCACCGCGCGCGGATGGACCGGCCGAACTCCGAGGCCACGGTCGAGGGCATGCTGCGCGGCGTGGACGAGTTCGCCCAGAGCGCCAACCGCACCGGAGGCCACCGCAGGCTGGCGGCGGTGGCCGTCGTCGTGCTGATCCTGTTCGGCGTGCTGTTCACGGTCTGGAACGCGGTGGCCTACATGCTCGGGGTGTTCTTCGGCTGATCGTGGCATGGACCTCGATCCGACCGGGCGACTTAGCAATCGATCTTCGGTCGCATTAGCGTGGAAGCATGGATCCGGTTGCAGGCACTCCCAAGGTCACCAAGAGCGAGCAGGAGTGGCGGGAGCAGCTCACCCCGAACGAGTTCGCGGTGCTGCGCCAGTCCGCCACCGAACCCGCGTGGGTGGGCGAGTACGTCGACACCAAGACCACCGGCGTCTACGAGTGCCGGGGCTGCGGAGCGGAGCTGTTCCGCAGCGAGACCAAGTTCGAGTCGCACTGCGGCTGGCCGTCGTTCTACGACCCGAGCGACTCCGACGCGGTGATCGTCCGCGAGGACGGCAGCATGGGCATGGTCCGCACGGAGGTCCTCTGCGCCTCCTGCCACGGCCACCTCGGCCACGTCTTCACCGGCGAGGGCTACGCGACGCCCACCGACCAGCGCTACTGCATCAACTCAATCGCCGTCCGCCTCGTCGAGAGCTGACTTCCGAGCGAGCTCGATCGCCATCTCCCGCATGCGCTCCTGGAACGACTGCCCCTTGACCCGCGCATCGGCGCGAAGCGCCTCGCAGTCGTCCTCGGGAACGTCGCGAATGGTCAACGTCGCCACGACACCCACCGCCGAATGAGAACGATCATGGCGCCACCTCGGCAGGCTCTGCCCAGGTGGCGCCATGGTTCGTCTTCGGCTCACCCGAACGGGACGAGTGAGGTCGACCTTCAGGGAAGCCGGGTCACGAGGTCTCCGACCTCGACGCGGTGCCCGGTGTAGAACGGGATCTCCTCGCGGACGTGCAGGCGGGCTTCCGTGCCGCGCAGGTGGCGCATCAGGTCGACGATGCGGTGCAGCTCATCGGCCTCGAAGGCGAGCATCCACTCGTAGTCGCCCAGCGCGAAGGACGCGACGGTGTTGGCGCGCACGTCCGGGTAGTCGCGGGCTTCCTTGCCGTGGTCGGCGAGCATCTTGCGGCGCTCGTCGTCGGGCAGCAGGTACCACTCGTAGGACCGCACGAAGGGGTACACGCAGATGTACTTCTTCGCGTCCTCACCGGCCATGAACGCCGGGATGTGGCTCTTGTTGAACTCCGCGGGGCGGTGCAGCGCCACGTTGCTCCACACCGGCTCGGAGGACTGGCCGAGCGGGGTTTCGCGGCGGAACCCGGTGTAGGCGGCCTGCACGGCCTCGATCTCCTCCGCGTGCCACCAGATCATGAAGTCCGCGTCGGCACGCAGGCCGGACACGTCGTAGATACCGCGCACCACGACACCGGTTTCCGCCAGCGAGTCCAGGTACTCCTGGGTCACCTGCGCGGCCTTGGCCCGGTCCTCGGGCAGGGTCCCCTGCTCGATCCGGAAGACCGACCACATGGTGTAGCGGATGGTGTCGTTGAGCTCGTCGTAATTCAGCCGCGCCATGCCTTCATGGTCCCACTGCTCAGCGCCCGAGCTGCACCAGGTCCCGCGTGATGCTGGTCGCTGCCGCCTCACCGGTCGCCACGCACGCGGGCACACCGACCCCGTGCAGCGCGGCTCCCGCGATCGCCAGGCCCGGAACCCCGGCCACCTCGCGTTCCACGTCGGCGACCAGGTCCAGGTGACCGACGCCGTACTGCGGCAGGCCGCCGCCCCAGCGCAGCACCGCCGAATCCACCGGTTCGGCGGTGATCCCGGTCAGCTCGGCCAGGTCCGCGCGGACGCGGCGCAGCAGTTCCCCGTCGTCCAGGCGGAGGTCCTCGGTCTCGCCGAAGCGGCCGACCGAACCGCGCAGCAGCACCTCTCCCCCGGAACCGCGCAGGTGCGGCCACTTGTTGCTGGAGAAGGTGAACGCCTTGGCGGTGAACGGGGTTCCGCCGGAGTGCCGCTCGCCGCGCGCGATCAGCGCACCGGAAGCCGGGGTGCCGTCGTGCTCGGGCAGCTGCGTGCCGGGCGGCAGCGCGAGACCGACCACGACCATCGACGCCAGTTCGACCTCGGCGAGCTTCGCGGCGGCAGCGGGAGCGGGGCCCTGCAACAGCTTCCGAGCGGCGGGCGCGGGGACCGCGAGCACCACGGCGTCGACGTCGAGGTGCTCCGGCGCGGGTGCGGAGCCGATCTCCAGCCGCCAGCCGTCTCCGGTGCGGACCAGCGCGCGGACCGGAAGACCGAGCCGCACCTCGACGTCGGCGGCGATCAGCAGCCGGTCGAGCAGTTCTCGGTAGCCGTCCCGGAAGGCGCCGAAAACGGGTTGCGGCGCACCGGGTTTCGGCGTCGGCAGCGCAGCCCGGGCGGCCGCGATGATCCAGCCCGCGCCGTCGTCGAGGGCCTTGGCCAAGGCGGGAACCGTCGCGCGCAGGCCCAGCCGGTTGGCGTCCCCGGCGTAGACGCCGCCGAGCAGCGGCTCCACCAGCCGGTCGACGACCTCGTCGCCGACGCGGGCGCGCAGCAGGTCGCCCACCGAGATGTCCGCGCCGCCCAGCTCGATCGGCGGCATGTCGGCTTCGGCCCGCACGGCGGCGATCCCGGCGTCGGAGAGCACTCCGGCGACCGAACCGGCCTCGGCGGGAACTCCCATCACCGTGCCGCCGGGCAACCGCTGGGTGCGCCCGCCGGCCCGCACGGTCGCGGCGGCACCCGCCGGGTGCACGACGTCGGCGCGAACGCCCAGCTCCTCGGCCAGGTTCAGCACCTCGGGCCGCCGGGCGAGGAACGCCTCGGCACCCAAGTCGTACGGACGTCCGGCGAGTTCGACGGTGCGCAGCTTGCCGCCGAGGCGGGAGGTCTGCTCCACCAGCACGATCTCGGCTTCGGCTCCCAGCTCGCGGCGGAGCCGGTGCGCGGCGGCCAGTCCGGCGACACCGCCCCCGACGACCGCGACGCGGCCGGCCATCAGCGCTGCGCGGTCGCGGTGTGCACCAGCTCGACGACCCGGGTCAGGATCTCCGGGTCGGTGGTCGGCAGCACTCCGTGGCCGAGGTTGAAGATGTGCCCGCCCGCTTCGCGGCCCTCCTCGAGGATGCGGTGCACCTCGCGCTCGACGGCGTCCCAGCCGGCGAACAGCACGGCCGGGTCGAGGTTGCCCTGCACGACCGGCTTGGCCGCGCCCGGCTCGGCGGCGCCCAGGCGGGCGACGGCGGTGTCCAGCGGAACGCGCCAGTCCACGCCGACCACGTCGGGTCCGGCGTTGCGCATCGCGCCCAGCAGCTCACCGGTGCCGACCCCGAAGTGGATCCGCGGCACGTCGGAGATCTCGGCGACGCCCTCGAAGATGCGGCGGCTGTGCGGCAGCACGAACTCGCGGTAGTCGCGCAGCGAGAGCGCGCCCGCCCACGAGTCGAACAGCTGGATGGCGTCGACCCCCGCGTTCAGCTGCACCCGCAGGAACTCCAGCGTGGTGTCGGCGAGCTTCTCCAGCAGCGCGTGCCAGGTCTTGGGGTCGGAGTGCATCAGCGCCTTGGTGCGCTCGTGGTTGCGGCTCGGGCCGCCCTCGACGAGGTAGGAGGCGAGCGTGAACGGGGCGCCGGCGAAACCGATCAGCGGCGTGCTCCCGAGCTCCTTCACCAGCAGGCCCACGGCCTCGGCGACCGGCGCGACCTGCTCGGCGTCCAGCGACGGCAGCGCTTCGACGTCGGACGGCCCGCTGATCGGGTTGCTCACCACAGGGCCGGTTCCGGCCACGATGTCCAGCCCGACGCCCGCGGCGTAGAGCGGGAGCACGATGTCGCTGAACAGGATCGCGGCGTCCACCCCGTGCCGCCGGACCGGCTGCATGGTGATCTCGCTGACCAGCTCCGGGGTCAGGCACGCCTGCAGCATCGGGGTGCCTTCGCGCACCTGGCGGTACTCGGGCAGGGAGCGCCCCGCCTGCCGCATGAACCAGACCGGCGTGTGCCGGGGCTTCCCACCACGTGCGGCCACGAGCAGAGGTGCGTCGGCGAGGTCCCTGCGGGTGGAGACCGGAGCGGAGTTCGTCATCGAAGGGTGTCCGTACGTCGAATCGTCGAATCCCGGTGCGGTCTGCGGGCGAGAAGGAACGGATCTGCCACGACGGACTGCCGGGCTGGCTCCGGCAATCTTCGCATGATGCCCGCCCTCCCACTCCAAGCGCCCGCTCCTCCACGGCGTGCCTCCACCCACGCGCCGCGGTCGACCCTTAGAGTCGTCGCCGTGACGGAGATGTCGGCGGCGCCCGAAGTTTTCCGGCAGGCGGTTGCCGCGTTGACGTCGCCTCAGCCGCGTGCGGAGATCGAGCTCAGCGAAGTCGGTCCCCCCAAGCGCTTGGCCCCCTGGGCTCACGCGCTGGCCGCGGAGGCGAACGGACCGGCCGGTGAGCTGGCGACCGCGCGTTTCGTGCTCCTCTACGACCCGGAAGGCCAGGAGGCCTGGGACGGCGTCCTGCGGCTGGTGGTCTACCTGCGGGCCGAGCTCGATCCGGAAGTGGCCGACGACCCGCTGCTGCCCGCGGTCGGGTGGTCGTGGCTGACCGACGCGCTGGAGAACGCGGGCGCGTCGTTCACCGCTCTGGGCGGCACGGTGACCCTGACGTCCTCGGCGCGGTTCGGCGACATCGCCGGGCCCTCGCGCAGTCACGATCTGGAGTTGCGCGGGTCGTGGACGCCGAAACCCTCGGTGTTCGGCTCCGAGCAAGTCGATCTCGCACCGCATGCGGATGCATTCCACGAACTCATGGCAAGTGCGGCCGGGCTCCCGCCGGAAGGCGTTGCGCTACTCGGCAGGCGACCGAACGGCGCAATGCGCCAGGACTGATCGGGGTCCCCCGATCATCGGCTGCGACAGGTAGGCCCAGCGCGTAGCGTTGAGGCGGGACTTCGCTCCCGCAAACCCCTCGAACGCGACACGCCGAGGCACGACACGCCGGTGTCCGATTTTCATTCGCGAAGTTCGTTCAGCTTCGGTGAAGTGCTTGTCGAAGCAAGATTTTCACCATACGCATTCGAAATATGTCGCATGGCCACGCTCCGACGTTACGGTCGTCGCTCTGAGTCACCCAAAAGAGCGACAAAACTATGCGCTCGTCACAACTCGATCGGGATAGATACCCGATTGATCGTCCCGCTGACCCGCTTGGGCGGTTACGCTCACCCCGACGACACCACTTTCGGTCGATCAGTGGCGCGGCTGATTGGTCGAGAGTCCCGGTGCCGGTCGGGGGACACGACCGACTCCAGGGAGGTAGTGACGTGGCTGCCGTCGGCTTAGGTCAGGCCGCTCGAACCACGCCTGCCGGCGCTTTGCCGGCCAACATGGTCCCGCACCCGCGGGAAGAGCTGTTCACGGTGCTCGTGGTGGATGACCATCCGCTGCTCCGAGAGGCGATCGCCGCTCGGCTGCTGCAGATGGGCGCCGGCACGGTGCACGAGGCCGCATCCATGGCCGAAGCCAGGGCTCGCGCTCTGGCGACCGGTCCGTGCGACCTCGCGATTCTCGATCTCGGACTCCCAGACGGGACCGGCATCGAACTGGTTACCGAACTCCGGAGCCAGGGCTGGCCGCGGATCGTGGTGCTCGCTTCGTCCGATGACCCCTATGCGGTCCGGGCCGCCTTCCAAGCAGGTGCGCAGGCGTACCTGTTGAAGTCGGCCTCGCCCATGGTGGTCACCGACGGCGTGCGCCGCGTGCTCGACGGCGGTGTGTACGCCGATCCCAGCGTGGCTCCGGTGCTCGCCGCCGGAACCCGCGTGCCGGGAACGGACAACACACCTCGCGAGCTGTCCGGGCGTGAGGTCGAAGTTCTCCAGTTGGTGGCCGATGGCCGCTCCAACAAGGAGATCGGCGAGGCCCTGAACCTTTCCGCGCTCACGGTGAAGTCTCACCTGTCGCGGATCGGGCGCAAGTTGGGCACTGGCGACCGGGCGCAGATGGTCGCACTGGCCATGCGCGCCGGCGTGATCCGGTGACGGATCGCTGAGAAAGCACCAGCGCCGGGTCGGCCGGGCCGACGACGTCGGGTGGACCAGCCACACGAGACGGGCCAAAGCACGTAAGGTCTGTTAGCCGTGGAAGCTGCAAGCCCCGAGACCGTCGGATCCGGCCGCCCGGAGCCGGTGTTGTTGACCGAACCCGTCGACGGCGTGCCGCCGGTGGTGGACACCCCGGCCGCGCTGGACGCGGCCGCAGAAGCGCTGGCCGCAGGCACCGGGCCGGTCGCGGTGGACACCGAGCGCGCCTCGGGTTACCGCTACTCGCAGCGCGCCTACCTGGTGCAGCTGCGTCGCGAGGGATCAGGCACCGTTCTGGTGGACCCGATCGCTCTCAAAGGCGCGCTCGACCCCTTGGTTCCGGCTCTGGCCGACACCGAATGGGTGTTGCACGCCGCATCCCAGGACCTCCCGTGCCTGGCCGAACTCGATCTGCACCCCGCCAGGCTCTTCGACACCGAACTGGCCGGTCGGCTCGCCGGGTTCGACCGGGTGTCGCTGGGCGCGCTGGTGGAGCGCATGCTCGGCTACCGGCTGGAGAAGGGCCACAGCGCCGCCGACTGGTCGAGACGGCCGCTGCCCGAGGACTGGCTGGTCTACGCCGCGCTGGACGTCGAGCTGCTGGTCGCGCTGCGCGACGAGATGCACGCCGAGCTCCAGCGCCAGGACAAGCTGGACTGGGCCTTCGAGGAGTTCGGGGCCGTCCGCAACGCCGAACCCGCTCCCCCGCGCGCCGAACCGTGGCGCCGGACCTCGGGAATCCACAAGGTGCGCAGCCCCCGGCAGCTGGCCGCGGTGCGAGCGCTGTGGCAGGCCAGGGACGAGTTCGCCCGCGAGCGCGACATCGCACCGGGCCGCGTGCTGCCGGACTCCTCGATCGTGCTGGCCGCGCAGTCCAACCCCAAGTCCGAGGGCGATCTGGTGGCCATGCCGGTCTTCGGCGGACGCCAGCAGCGCAGGCGCGCCTCGATGTGGTTGCAGGCGCTGCGCGCCGCGCGCCGGCTCACCAACGAGGAGCTGCCCGCCGCGTCCACGCCGAACGAGGGACCGCCCCCGACCAACCGCTGGTCGGACCGCGACCCCGCCGCCGCGGCACGGCTCACCGCGGCCCGCGCGGCGCTGAACGCGATCGCCGAGGAGCACTCCCTGCCCGTGGAGAACCTGCTGCTGCCCGATCTCGTCCGGCGC
Organism: Saccharopolyspora karakumensis; assembly: GCF_004349225.1. Classification (NCBI taxonomy): domain Bacteria; kingdom Bacillati; phylum Actinomycetota; class Actinomycetes; order Pseudonocardiales; family Pseudonocardiaceae; genus Saccharopolyspora; species Saccharopolyspora karakumensis. The sequence goes on along the minus strand of NZ_SMLA01000005.1, from coordinate 182,339 downwards.
ACCTGCTGGACGCCTCCGGAGGACCGCGACGTCCCGGCGATCACCGAGCTGCTGCGCGCCAAGGGCGCCCGCGAGTGGCAGATCTCCCTCACCGCCGAGGCCCTCTCCAAGGCGCTGCACGCGACTCCGCCCGAGGACTCCTGAGGCACCGGGCGTTTCGTGGCCCGAACCGTCCGCGATCGACGTCCGTTTCGCCCGGTCGGTTCGGACCGGAATCGCCGAGCGCGGGCTCGATTCCTCGGGAAGGATTCGGCTGCCGGGTCCCGGCTGGTCAGCATGTGAGACAACCGACAGGGGCGGGCACGTGGTTACCGGTGGGTAATAAGCGCTAGAGTGCGGTTACCGGCCGGTAAGGCGCCGCCCCTCGCGGACTCCGGCCGAGCACCATCCACCAAGCCAGTGAGGAGCACGCCGTGGCCGCACCTGTGTCGGCACCCGCCGACAGCCGCAGCCGCCCAGCGGTTCGGGACGTGGTCTTCGTCGACGGCGTACGCACGCCGTTCGGCAAGGCCGGTTCGAAGGGCCAGTACGCCCAGACGCGCGCGGACGACATGGTCGTCAAGGTCATCCGGGAACTGCTGCGCCGACACCCCGAACTCCCGGCGGAGCGCATCGACGAGGTCGCCATCGCCGCGACCACCCAGATCGGTGACCAGGGCCTGACCATCGGCCGCACGGCGGCGCTGCTGGCCGGACTGCCCAAGTCCGTGCCGGGCTTCGCCATCGACCGCATGTGCGCCGGCGCCATGACCGCCGTGACCACCGTGTCCAGCGGCATCGCCTTCGGCGCCTACGACGTCGTGATCGCAGGCGGCGTCGAGCACATGGGCAACCACCCGATGGGTGAGGGTGCCGACCCCAACCCGCGCTTCGTGTCCGACAAGATCGTCGACCCGTCCGCGCTGGTCATGGGCTCCACCGCCGAGAACCTGCACGACCGCTACCCGTCGCTGACCAAGGAGCGCACCGACGCGTACGCCGCTCTGAGCCAGCAGCGCTACGAAGAGGCGCAGAAGGCGGGCAAGATCAGCCCCGACCTGGTCCCGGTCTCCACCCGCTCCGACGAGGGCTGGGGCCTGGCGACCACCGACGAGCCGCCGCGCCCGGGCACCACGGTCGAGACGCTCGCCGGTCTCAAGACCCCGTTCCGCCCGCACGGCCGGGTCACCCCGGGCAACGCCGCCGGCCTCAACGACGGCGCCACCGGTGCCCTGCTGGCCGACGCCGAGACCGCCGAGGAACTCGGCCTGCCGATCGGCATGCGCCTGGTGGGCTACTCCTTCGCCGGTGTCGAGCCCGAGGTCATGGGCGTCGGACCCGTCCCGGCCACCGAGAAGGCCCTCAAGCGCGCCGGGCTGACCATCGACGACATCGGCCTGTTCGAGATCAACGAGGCCTTCGCCGTGCAGGTGCTGGCCTTCCTGGAGCACTTCGGCATCGCCGACGACGACCCGCGGGTGAACCCGTGGGGCGGCGCGATCGCCTGCGGCCACCCGCTGGCCTCCTCCGGCGTGCGGCTGATGACTCAGCTGTCCCGCCACTTCGAAGAGCACCCCGAGGTCCGCTACGGCATCACCACCATGTGCATCGGCATCGGCATGGGCGGAACGGTCATCTGGGAGAACCCGAACTACAACGCAGGAGGCGAGCAGTGACTGACTTCGCGGCGCTGTTCCCCGACGAGGTCGTGACCAAGGCGTTCACCCGCCTCGTCGACGTTCCCGGTCTGACCGGCAAGCTCGCGCTCATCACCATCGACAACGGCCACGACCACACCAAGCCGTCGACCTTCGGCCCGGGTGGTCTGAGCAGCCTGAACGCGGCGCTGGACGAGGCGTTCGCCGCTGAGCCGGCCGCGATCGCGGTCACCGGCAAGCCGTTCGTGTTCGCCGTCGGCGCGGACCTCACGGGCGTCGGCCAGGTGTCGCAGCGCGAGCACGCGCAGGCCATCGCGCAGACCGGCCACGACGTGTTCCGCAGGCTCACCGAGTCGAAGATCCCGACGTTCGCCTTCGTCAACGGCGCTGCCCTCGGCGGTGGCCTGGAGCTGGCGCTGTCCTGCCACTACCGGACCGTCGCCTCCAACGCGGGCGCGATCGCGTTCCCGGAGTGCTACCTGGGCCTGTTCCCGGGCTGGGGCGGCACGCAGCTGCTGCCGAACCTCATCGGCCCGGACGCGGCCGTGACGGTGATCATCGAGAACGCGCTGAGCCAGAACAAGATGCTCAACCCGAAGAAGGGCCTGCAGCTGGGCATCTTCGACGAGCTGCTGGAAGGCGCGGACTTCCTCGAGGAGTCGCTGCGCTGGCTGGTCCGCGTGGTCAACGGTGACAAGACCGTCGAGCGCCCGGAGATCGACCGCGGCAAGGGCTGGGACGACGCCGTGGCGCGCGCCAAGGGCATCGTCGAGGCCCGCACCAAGGGCGCTTCGCCCGCGGTGACCAAGACGGTCGAGCTCATCGAGCTGGCCCGCAACAACGACATCGACGCCGGCTACGCCGCCGAGACCGAAGCGCTGACCGACGCGCTGATGTCCGACGAGCTGCGCGCCGGGCTGTACTCGTTCGACCTGGCCCAGAAGCGCGCCAAGCGCCCGGCCGGTGCGCCGGACAAGGGCCTGGCCCGCCCGGTGAACAAGGTCGGCGTGGTCGGTGCCGGTCTGATGGCCGGTCAGCTGGCGCTGCTGTTCGTGCGCCGCCTTCAGGTGCCGGTGGTCATCACCGACATCGACCAGGAGCGCATCGACAAGGGCGTGGCCTACATCCACGGCGAGATCGACAAGCTCGCCGGCAAGGGCCGCCTGTCGCCGGACGCCACCAACCGGCTCAAGGCCCTGGTGACCGGTGAGCTGGACAAGAAGGCCTTCGCCGACGCCGACTTCGTCATCGAGGCCGTCTTCGAGGAGATGACGGTCAAGCAGAAGGTCTTCGCCGAGCTGGAGGAGCACGTCTCCCCCGAGGCGATCCTGGCGACCAACACCTCCTCGCTGTCGATCACCGAGATGGCGTCGAAGCTGAAGAACCCGGAGCGGGTCGTCGGCTTCCACTTCTTCAACCCGGTCGCGGTGCTGCCGCTGCTGGAGATCGTGCGCGGCGAGAAGACCGACGACGCCTCGCTGGCCACCGCCTTCGCGGTCGGCAAGAAGCTGAAGAAGTCGTCGGTGCTGGTCAAGGACGCTCCGGCGTTCGTGGTCAACCGGCTGCTGACCCGCTTCATGGGCGAGATCATCGCCGCCGTCGACGAGGGAACGCCCTTCGAGGTGGCCGACAACGCCCTCGAAGAACTCGGTCTGCCGATGAGCCCGATGGTGCTGCTGCAGCTGGTCGGCCCGGCCGTCGCCCAGCACGTCAACGGCACCATGAACGCGGCGTTCCCGGACCGGTTCGGCATCAGCGAGAACCTGCAGCGGTTCGTCGACGAGGGCAAGACCGCGGTGTGGACGTTCGACGAGTCCGGCAACACCGTCGTCGACCCCGAGGTCGCCGAGCTGTGGAAGTCGGGTGACAAGCCCTCCACCAGCGAGGAGGTCCGCGACCGCGCGCTCAACGCGCTGGCCGAGGAGATCCGGATCATGCTGGACGAGGGCGTCGTCGCCGAGGCGCAGGACATCGACCTGTGCATGCTCCTCGGCGCGGGCTGGCCGTTCTGGCTGGGCGGCATCGCGCCGTTCCTGGACCGCTCCGGCGTGTCCGCGAAGGTCAACGGCAAGCGGTTCCTCGCCCCGGGCGTGGCGTCCCTGCCCGCCTGACCCGAGCAACCCGAACCGGGGGCCGGAGCGCATGCTCCGGCCCCCGGTTCTCGTTCACGGCTCAGGGCGCGGCGGGCAGTTGGATCGTGATCGCGAGGCCGCCCGCGGGCAGCGCGGTGGCGTGGATGTTGCCGTGGTGGGCCGTGGTGGCCGCTTGCACGATCGACAGGCCCAGTCCGGTGCCGTTGCGGGCGGTGCGCTGCACACCGGCGCGGCGGAACGGCTCGAAGAGCGTGTCCACCGACTCCGGCGGGATCTCCGGGCCCGAGGACGCCACGCGCAGCGTCGTCCACCGCGGGTCGGCGCCGGTGCTGACCTCCACCCAGCCGCCCTCGACGTTGTGCCGGACGGCGTTCTCCAGCAGGTTTCCCGCCACCCGCTCCAGCAGCGCCGGATCACCGACCGCGAAAGCGGGCTCGGTGCACCGCTTCACGCGCAACCCCCGCCTGCGGGCCTCGGGTTCGACCGCGCGCAGGGCCCGGCCGACGACGTCGGTGAGGTCGACCGGTTCGCGGACCGCCAGCTCCACTCCCTCGGTGCGGGCCAGCAGCAGGAGCGCCTCCACGAGGCGTTCGGCGCGGGCAGTGGCTTCGCGCACGACGTCGGCCATCCGGCGCAGCTCGGCCTCGTCGGCGTGCGGGTCCGACAGCGTCACGTCGAGCTCGGTGCGCACCACCGACAGCGGCGTGCGCAGCTCGTGGCTGGCGTTGGCGACGAAGCGGCGCTGGGCGTCGAAGGCGGCCTGCAGCCGGTCCAGCATCGCGTCGAAGGTGTCGGCGAGCCTGGCCACCTCGTCGCGGGGACCGCTGAGCGCGATCCGCTCGTCCAGCGACTCCGCCGACAGCCGCTGCGCGGTCTCGGTGACGTCCTGCAGCGGCCGCAGCATCCGGCCGGTGACCAGCCAGGCCAGCAGCGCGGCGGCGACCACCACCGCGACGAACGCCGGCCCTCCGATGAGCAGGACCTGCTCGCGGGCCGAATCGCGCAGCGCGGCACCGAGCAGCTCGGCGGGCACGTCCACTCCCCCGACCCGCACCGGCGTGCCCGCCGGCAGCCGCGGCACCGCGGCGACGACGTTGCCGACCAGCACCCAGCCCAGCCAGAGCAGCACCGCGCTGACCAGCGCGACCAGCGAGGTCGCCAGCAGCGTCAGCCGGATCCGCAGTCCCGGTCCGCGCCGGGTGAGCGCGCCCACGATCAGTCCCTGGCGTGTTCGGCGCGAGCCGCGGAGGGCACCCGGTAGCCGGAGCCGACCACGGTCTCGATCACGCCCGGTTCCCCCAGCTTCTTGCGCAAGGTCATCATCGTGACCCGCACCGTGGTGGTGAACGGGTCGGCGTTCTCGTCCCAGACCCGCTCCAGCAGCTCCTCGGAGCTGACGACCGCGCCGCCGGCCGACAGCAGCACCTCCAGCACGCCGAGCTCCTTGCGGGTCAGCTCGACCTCGGCTCCGGAGCGGGTGACGGTGCGGCGTGCCGGGTCCAGCTCCAGGTCGTCGGCCGTCAGCAGCGGCGGCTGAGCCGGCGTGGCGCGGCGGCCCAGCGCGCGCACCCGGGCGATGAGCTCGGGGAACGCGAAGGGCTTGGCGAGGTAGTCGTCGGCCCCCAGCGACAGCCCCGCGACGCGATCGGCGACCGTGCCCGAGGCGGTCAGCATGATCACCCTGGTCAGCTCGCCGGAACCGACCAGGTCGCGGCACAGGTCATCACCGGACATGCCGGGCAGGTCGCGATCGAGCACGACGACGTCGTAGCGGGTGATCGCGGCCTTCTCCTGGCCGCTCTCGCCGTCGTAGGCGACGTCGACGGCCATGCCGTCGCGCCGCAGCCCTCGCGCCACCGCATCGGCCAGCGGCTTCTCGTCCTCCACGACCAGGATTCGCACGAATCCACCCTGCCACAGCACGCGCCGCCACCCGTCGAGGTCAGGGCCGGGTGCCCGGATTTCAGCGGAAATCGCAAACCCCGATTCCAGTGGAGATCCGGAACCGGATTCCCCCTGGAATCGAGGTGCGCGGTCAGCCGTGCGCGGCGTCCGCCTCGGTGGCGACGTGCAGCTGCGCGCCGCGCCGGCCGGAGAACCAGTCGTTGATGCGGGAGGCGATGTCGCCCTCGGTCAGGCCGAGATCGGCCAGCACCTCCTCGCGGGAGGAGTGCTGGAGGAAGTCGTTGGGCACCGCCAGGTCGCGCAGCGGCACGTCCAGCTCGGCGTCGCGCAGCGCGGCGGCCAGCGACGAGCCGAACCCGCCGTGCCGTCCGCAGTCCTCCAGCGAGACCACCAGCCGGTGCTCGGCGGCCATCTCCACGACCTTCGACGGCACCGGGACGACCCAGCGCGGGTCGACCACGGTCACGCCGACGCCCGTCGCGGCCAGCCGCTCGGCAGCGGCCACGGCGAGCTTGCCGAACGCGCCGACGGCCACCAGCAGCACGTCCTTGCGCTCATCGGCGCGCAGCACGTCGATCCCGCCGACGCGCTCCACGGACGGGACCTCTTCGATCACCGAACCCTTGGAGAAGCGCAGCACGGTCGGCCCGTCGTCGACGGCGACGGCCTCGCGCAGCTCCTCGCGCAACGTCACCGCGTCGCGCGGGGCCGCCACCTGGATGCCCGGGATCAGCCCGAGGATCGACAGGTCCCACATGCCGTTGTGGCTGGCACCGTCGTCGCCGGTGATGCCCGAGCGGTCGAGCGTCACGGTGACCGGCTGCTTGTGCAGGGCGACGTCCATCAGCAGCTGGTCGAACGCCCGGTTCAGGAACGTCGAGTAGACCGCGAACACCGGGTGCAGGCCGCCCATGGCCAGACCGGCGGCGGAGGTCATGCCGTGCTGCTCGGCGATGCCCACGTCGAAGCAGCGCTCCGGGTAGGCCTCGGCGAACTTCTTCAGCCCGGTCGGCCCCAGCATCGCGGCGGTGATCGCCACGACGTCGGAGCGCTCGGCGCCGATGCCGACCAGCTCGTCGGCGTAGACGTCGGTCCAGCTCTTCGGCGCGGGCTTCTTCGGCAGGCCGGTCTCCGGGTCGATGACCTTGACCTGGTGCATCTGCTCGGCCTCGTCGTTCTCGGCCGGGGCGAAACCGTTGCCCTTGCGGGTCACGGCGTGCACGATCACCGGTCCGCCGAAGGACTTGGCCATCTGCAGCGCGTACTCCATCGCGCGCATGTCGTGACCGTCCACCGGGCCCAGGTACTTCAGGCCGAGGTCGGAGAACATGACCTGCGGGCTGATCGCGTCCTTGATGCCGCTCTTGGCGGCGTGCAGACCGGTGTAGAGCGAGCGGCCCACGACCGGCATCTTGCGCAGCGTGCGCTTGCCGGACTCCAGGGCCTTCTCGTAGCTCGGGTTGAGCCGCAGCGCCGCCAGGTGCTCGGCGAGACCGCCGATGGTCGGCGCGTAGGAGCGACCGTTGTCGTTGACGACGATGACGACAGGGCGGTCCTGGTCGGCCGCGATGTTGTTCAGCGCCTCCCAGCACATGCCGCCGGTGAGCGCGCCGTCGCCGACGACCGCCACCGCGTGCCGCTCGGCACCGGTGACCTGGAACGAGCGGGCCAGCCCGTCGGCGTAGGACAGCGCGGTCGAGGCGTGGCTGTTCTCGACGTAGTCGTGCTCGCTCTCGGCGCGCGACGGGTAGCCGGACAGGCCGTCCCGCTTGCGCAGCTGGTCGAAGCCGTCCTGCCGACCGGTCACGATCTTGTGCACGTACGCCTGGTGCCCGGTGTCGAACACGAGCGCGTCGTTCGGCGAGTCGAAGACCCGGTGCAGCGCGAGGGTCAGCTCCAGCGCACCCAGGTTGGGCCCGAGGTGTCCACCGGTCCGCGACACCTTCTGGATCAGGAAGTGCCTGATCTCCTCGGCCAGCTCCGCCAATTCGGCGTGCGTCAGGCGCTTGACGTCGGCCGGACTGCGCACGGACCCCAGCAGCGTCACCGTGTTCCACCTCGCTTGTCGTGCCGGTCGGTCACAATCGCAATGCCGGGGCCTGGCCGGCAACCCGGCTCCGTCTGCATAGTGCGCCCCAGTCTACGGAGGGGCCATGCGGCCAGCGGGCGCGGTCGCGCACCAGCGGTGATGCTCTCCCGCCAGCTCCGTCGTGCTCCCCACCTGCGGATGTGACGTCCGTGTGGCCAGTGCCACCCGAATCGCCGCCTTGCTACCTTCCGTCCATTCCAAGGGAGGCGAGATGACTGATCCGGATGGCCGCAGGGCCGAGCTCGAAGCGCGCAACGCGGCGATGCGCGAGCAGGTGAGCTCGATGCTCGAAGGGTTGCAGCGGCAGACCGCCCAATTGCACGATGCGCAGGCCAGCGCGCTGTCCGCGACGGGTGATGCCACCTCCACCGACGGCCTGGTCACCGTTCGGGTCAACGCCGCGGGCATCGTCACCGACACGGCGCTGTCGGGTTCCGCGCTGCGGTCGAGCACACCGGAAAAACTCGCCAGGAGCTTCACCGAAGCGGCCCAGTCCGCGGCCCGCGACGCCCGCGCGAAGGCCGATGCGGCGGTGGCGCCGCTGCAGGAGAACGTCCCCGATCTGCCGGACCTGTTCCCGGGCGCGCCTTCGCTGTCGCAACTGATCCCGCCGGCGCCGGAACCGAGCGCCCCCTCGACCGCGTCCAAGCCCGCAGCTGAGGAGGACTGGGACGACTTCGAACCCCGGTCGCGATTCCGGGAGGACCGTTGGTGATGGGATTCGAGGTCGACCCCGAGGCGCTGCGCGGCGCCTCGCCGAAGTTCGACGCGTCGTCGGACAAGCTCCAGTCCGCGCTGGACAAGCTCAACGGCGTCCTGCAGGCCGAAGGGCAGTGCTGGGGCGGTGACGAGGCCGGCCAGGAGTTCGCCAAGAACTACCTGCCCGGTTCTCAGCAGGGAACCGATGGCGTGAAGAGCCTCGCCCAGGCGCTGCACCAGGTCCGCGGTGAGCTCGACGCCACCGCCCGGACCTGGGACGACGTCGACCAGGCGAACGCCGACGGCATCAAGAGCCAGGGCTGAGGGGGACGACGTGGGCATCGAGATCCCGGGCGAGGTCAGCTGGTTGTTCCCCATCGTGGTCGGCGCGAGCTGGCCCGAGGGCGACGAGACGGCGCTGCGCAGGGTCGCCGAAGCGTGGACGCAGTGCGGCGTCGACATCGAGGGCGTCATCAGCGAGACCGAGGGCGCGGTGCAGTCCGCGCTGGGCACGATGAAGGGCGACACGCACGACGCCTTCGAGAAGTTCATGAAGGACTTCTGCAACGGCGACGCCGGCCATCTGCCGGAGATGAAGAAGCTCTGCGAGGCCCTCGGCGAGGGAGCCGACAACGCGGCGCTGGAGATCGAGTACACCAAGTACAGCATCATCGCCGCGCTGGTCATCCTGGCCGCGCAGATCGCCGCGATGATCGCCTCGGCGGTGGCGACCTTCGGCGCGAGCACGGCAGGCATCCCGATCGCGCAGGCGGCGACGCAGTTGACGGTGCGGACGTTCTTCCAGCAGCTGCTGACCAAGATCGGCCAGCAGATCCTGCTGAACGTGACGATCAACGTCGGCGTGGACGCGGCGATCCAGGGCCTCCAGTTCGCCAAGGGCGACCGGCAGAGCTGGGACTGGTCCAACACCGGCAACGCGGCGCTGTCGGGTGTCGCAGCGGGCCTGGCCGGCGGTCTCGTCGACGGTGTCGCTCCGGGCATCGGCCAGCAGGTCGGCAAGGACCTGGCGGGCAACGCCACGAAGAACTTCACCGAAGCCGCCGCCTACGGCGCAGCGCGGGGTTCGATCTCGGGCGTGCTCGGCAATACCATCAACCAGGGCTTTCACGGCCAAGCACCGGGGATCAACGACATCACCTCGGGCGCCATCTCCGGCGGTGTCAGCGGCGCGACCGGCGGGATGCAGAACAGGCACGAGGGCCTCAACGCGACTTGGGAGGGCAACGGCCGCGGACCGACCGGCGACGGCGGCGGCGAGTGGGTTTCCGGCTCCAACACGCAGGGTTGGCGCTTCGAGAGCGACGAGGGCGCGGTGTCGGGGGCCAATGTGGACAGCCCTTACAGCAACGGCGTCAACTCCTCGACCGTCGGGCAGCACGCCAACATCGACGGCGGCCCGAACAACGTCAACAACAACTCCTACGGAGAGACCGACGCCCAGGAGCAGCGGTCTCCGGAGAAGCTGGACCTGCCCGAAGGTCCGCGCTGATCCGGGGTCACGTCAGGTCCAGGGCCGCCAGCCGGAGATCGGGGCGACCTCGGGTCGGGGGTCGCCCCACGACGGGCTGTTCGGCGGCAGCGACTGCAGTTCGGCGTAGCCGAGCCGGGTGCGCTGCCGCAGCCAGCCGACCACGAAGAACCCGCCGATGAGCAGCATCGCCGCGGTGGCGAGCCACGTGCTCGGGGCCGTGCCCCCGCCGGCGATCTGCATCACGAGCAGCATCAGGCCCAGCACGCCGGAACCGAAGCCGACGATCGGGCGGAACGCGCGGTAGGACTGCGACTTCGTGCCGTTGCGGAAGGTCGTCGTCTGGGCCGTGGCCCACTTGCGCAGCGCGTGCCACGAACCGAGGTCCTGCGGTCCGGTCCGCTGCGACCACGCCGCGGACTGCCGCCTGCGCAGGATCGCGGAGACCAGTCGCGGGTCCTCGACGTTGACGACCCACTGCTGCTTGCCCGCCACGACCCGCACCGCCGGTCCTTCGGACAGCCGGACCGCCATCGCGCCCGGCAGCGGCCACGAGTCACCGCCGACGATCTCGCCCGCCTGGACCAGCTTGACCTCGGAGAGCGCGATCGCCTGGTCGACGTGGCCGCCACCGGCCATGCGCTTGAGCGCCAGCACGGCCCGGTCGCGCTCGATCCGCAGGCGCGCGGACTGGTGGCGGTAGATCTCGAACCCGACCTCGACGTCGATCTCCGCAAGGTCGAAGCCCGCTGCGGTGAAACGCTTGTGCGCGACCCGGGCCAGCAGCGGGCAGGCGATCACGGCGACGAGCGCGACCAGCCCGATCGGCGCCAGCGCGAGGTTGACGTAGGCCGCGGAGAGCGCGGCGAGCAGCGCCCACCCGCCCCAGCGCCTGGGCGTGCGCGCGTCGGCCAGCCACGCAGCGGTCGCCACGGCGATGCCGACCAGGCCCGCGATGCCGGCGCCGGGTTCCAGTCCGCGCATGCCCCAGACCACGAAGCCGAGCGGGATCAGCACGACCGCTGCGGCGCCGATGCCGAAGGCCTGCGCGCGGCGACCCGGAACCGACTCCGGAGCAGTGCTCGGTGGCCCGGCGAGCGGGGCGACCTCGGTTCCGGTCTCCGGCGGCGCGGGGAGGACCTCGGGGATGTGCTCGTGAGCCGTCACGTCCAGTCCTCGATGCGTGCCGGTTCCCTGCCGTGCAGGGCGGCTCGGGCACGCAGGAGCTCGGCGAGTTCCGGGTCCGCGGGCAGCAGTTGGGTGTCGGTGCGGGTGCGGATCACGACGACGTCGCCTTCCGGCAGCGACGCCCCGCGCCCATCGGCGAGCTGCGCCCAGGCACCGTCACAGGAAGCGCTGGGCCGCACGCCGATCTCGGTGATGTCGGCGAGCGCGATGTCCTTCGTGGACGGTTGGGCGGCCGGTCGCGCGGCAGCCGTGCGGACCGAGAGCCGCAGCGCATCGCCGGTGATCTTGACGGAGTCCTCGTCCCCGCCCTGCGGCGACCGCAGCCCCTTCACCAGCACGAACTCGCTGCCGCCGACCTCCCGCAGCGGCTCGCCCGTGATCGCCCGCCGAGCCAGGAAGGTCGCCAGCAGCGGAACCGCGAGCCCGATGACGCCCACGGCGATGCGGAGCCAAAGGGGCAGGGAGGTGTAGGTGATGGCCAGCCACAGGCCGAGCGCCTGGGCGAACCCGACGCCCGCGCCGTACATCAGCCAGCCGTCCGGCTTGAGCCGCCAGTCGATCCCGTCCGCACCGCGGCCGGCGATCCAGGAGGCGAGGGGCATCGGCAGCAGGACGATCACCGCGACGAGGACCAGCCCGGTGACATCACCCTGCTTCGGGCTGCCGAGCAGCGGCAGGTCCGGCCCGGCGACCAGGGCCCACCCCAGCGCCAGCAGCGACACCACGAGCTCGGCCGCGCACCACGACCAGGTCAGCGACAGCAGCACCTTCGCCCGCGACCACCGTCGTCCGACGGCCTCCGCCGCCCGCGGGTCGACCCGCCCTGGAACCTCACCGAACACCCGGCCACCTCCTCAGCCGCCGCAACCTTAACCGCAGCCCACCCACGACCTGCCGAATCCCGGCCAACGCGGTCGGCGACGGCTCTCAGGCCGGACGGATCTGATCCAGGCTCAGCGGCGCGGCCGGTGGCAGCGGGGCAGTGCGCTCGACGCTGAAGGACTGGAGCAGGTAGCCCACGAGCCGCCGGGACGCCGCGGCCGCGCGCCCCTGCTCCCCCGCGCCTTCCGCGACACCGCAGTTGGCCAGCAGCAGCAGGGTGATGTCCTCGGGGGCGAAATCCGCCCGCAGCTTCCCGGCCTCCTGAGCGCGCCGCACGAGCTCGACGATGCTCTCCTCGGCCCGGCGGCGCTCGCGCTCGTGGTCGACGGCGTCGGGGAACGCCGACAGGAAGGCGGCCGTGAAACCCCCGTCGGCCACCTGCAGCGCGCACACCTTCTCGATCACCGCGCAGAACCCGCGCCACGGGTCGGGGTCGGCGAGCGCGTCGTCGAGCACCGCGACGCACGCGGCGAGCTGCTCGGCGAACGCCTCGGTGACCAGCGCCGAGCGGGTCGGGAAGTGCCGGTAGAGCGTGGCCGGGCCGACTCCGGCGCGTCGTGCGGTCCCGGTGATCGGCACGTCGATCCCCTGAGCGGTGAACGCCGCGCGAGCGGCGGCGAGGATCTGCTCGCGGTTGTGCCGGGCGTCGGAGCGCCGGGGCTTCGTCGGTGCCATTTGAGGGTCCTGAGCAGGCATGTCTCTCACACGTCGGGGGCGCCGAATGACGAGATCGCCGACGCCCACCGCGCCTTGGAGGCCGGCGGCGTCCGAGGCGAGCACGTCTCCAACTCACCTGAACCCGCAGCGGCCACCACACCCGGATTACCGCCGTAATCGGTGACCTGATCACGGCAGTGATCCGTGTCCCGAACACGGCCGTAATCGGTCACCTGAACACGGCGGTGATCCGCGATCCCGAACACCGCCGTGGTCCGTGAGCTGATCACGGCGGTGATCCGCCGGTTGAATGCGGTGGTGGTCCGTGCTGAATTCGCTGGTCAGGCGTTGTTCGCGGTGGGTTCGAGGAGGGCGACGCACTCCACGTGGTGGGTCATCGGGAACGCGTCGAACGCCTCCAGGTCGACCATGCGGTAGCCGTTCTCGGCGTACAGCGAGACGTCGCGGGCCAGGGCCGCCGGATCGCAGGCGACGTGCACGACGCGAGCGGGCCCGCGGGCCGCGATCGCCTCCACCACCTGCCGGCCCGCGCCCTTGCGGGGCGGGTCGAGGACGACGACGTCCGGCGCCTGCAGGTCCTCGTCCTCGAGGACGCGTTCCACCGTTCCCGCGCGGAATGCCACCTGCGGCTGGTCGCGGAGGTTGGACACCGCGTCCTCCACCGCGCTGCGCGAGGACTCCACCAGCAGCACCGAACCGGTCGGACCGACCTGTTCGGCGAGGTCCGCGGCGAACAGGCCCACACCGCCGTAGAGGTCCCAGGCCACGCCACCGGAAGGAGCGGCGGCGAAGCGGGCCACGACCTCGGTGAAGGTCTCCGGCGCGGCTTTGTGCACCTGCCAGAAGCCCTGCGCGCCCACGTCGAACCGACGCCCCCGCACCGTCTCGTGCGCCACGCCGCTGCCCGCCACCTGGCGAGCGACGGCCTGCTGGCGTCCGCGCCGCTGCGGCTTGCGGTCCAGCGCGGTGACGTGCAGTTCGCCCTCGCCGTCGGAGGCCACCGTCAGCTCCGCACCCGGCCGCCAGCGGCGCTCGGCGAGCTCCTCCACGGCGCCCTGGACGGTGATCGGGCAGTCGGCCACCGGGATGACCCGGTGGCTGCGGCTCGGCCGGAAACCGGCGTTGCCCTTGCGATCGACCGCGAGCCGTGCGCGGGTGCGCCAGCGCAGCAACCCGCCGGGCAGCTCCTGAACGCGCACCGGCCAGTCCAGGCCGGCGATGCGCTGCAGCTGTTCGGTGATCACCGCCGCCTTGAGCTCGCGCTGGGTCTCGCCGTCGGCGTGCTGGAAATCGCAGCCGCCGCAGCGGTCCTTGCCCAGCGCCGCGTCGGCCAGCGGGCACGGCGGGATGACCCGTCCCGGCGCGGCCTCCCGCACCTCGACGGCGTCCGCGCGGCAGAAGCCGCCGCCGTTGTCCTCGGTGACCTCGACGGTCACGGTCTCCCCCGGCAGGGCGTGGCGGACGAACACCACGCGGCCCTCGTACCTGGCCACGCAGTGGCCGCCGTGGGCCACCGGGCCGACTTCGACCTCCAGCCGCCTACCGGTCCAATCCGGCTTTTCGGTCACCGTTCACCTTTCCATTGCTCCCCAGACCCCGACGCGTCGCGCCGGGCATCGAGGTGATCCGCTGTGCTCGCACCTTCGTGGAGGACGCCAGCTGCCACGGCACGCTGGTGACCATCACTCCCGGCTGGAACAACAGCCTGCTCTTGAGGCGCAGCGCGCTCTGGTTGTGCAGCAGCTGCTCCCACCAGTGTCCGACGACGTACTCCGGGATGAACACCGTGACCACGTCGCGCGGGCTGTCCCGCCGGATCCGCTTGACGTACTCCAGCACCGGACGGGTGATCTCCCGGTACGGCGATTCGAGGACCTTCAGGGGAAGCGGCAGGTTCAGCTCCTCCCACTCGGCGGTCAGCGTCCGGGTGTCCTCCTCGTCGACGTTGACGGTGACGCCCTCCAGCTCGTCCGGCCGGGTGGCGCGGGCGTAGGCGATGGCCCGCATCGTCGGCAGGTGCAGCTTGGAGACCAGCACCAGCGCGTGGTTGCGCGACGGCAGGACCGCGTCGGTCTCGGACTCCTGCAGCTCGTCGGCGACCCGGTCGTAGTGCTTGCGGATCGCCGTCATGAGCATGTAGATGGCCGCCATCGCCGCGATCGCGATCCAGGCCCCGTGGGTGAACTTGGTGATCAGCACGATGACCAGCACGCTGGCGGTCATGAACAGGCCGAAGGCGTTGGTGGCCTGCGCCCGGCGCATCCTTCGCCGCGCCATCGGATCGGTCTCGTGGAGAAGCAGCCGGTTCCAGTGCCGGATCATGCCGCTCTGGCTGAGCACGAACGCGACGAACACGCCCACGATGTAGAGCTGGATCAGCCGCGTCACCTCGGCTTCGAAGGCGAAAACCAGGATGATCGCGCTGAAGGCCAGGAACAGGATGCCGTTGGAGAAGGCAAGCCGGTCGCCGCGGGTGTGCAGCTGGCGCGGGAGGAAGCGGTCCTGCGCCAGGATCGAGCCCAGCACCGGGAAACCGTTGAAAGCGGTGTTGGCCGCCAGCACCAGGATCAGGCCGGTGAAGAACACCAGGTACCAGACCCCGGGCGGGAACCCGGCGAACACCGCGCCGGCCAGCTGCGCGATCAGCGTCTTCTGCTCGTAGCCCTCGGGAGCGCCGATGAGCTGGTGCGCGGGGTCTTCGGCGACGACGGCGCCGGTGACGCGGGCCAGCATGATCAGGCCCAGGAACATCAGGATCGCCAGCCCGCCCATCATCGCCAGCGTGGTCGCGGCGTTGCGGGACTTGGGCTTGCGGAAGGCCGGGACGCCGTTGCTGATCGCCTCGACACCGGTCAGCGCGGCACTGCCGGAGGAGAAGGCCCGCAGGATCAGGAACGCGAACGCAACACCGGCGTACTGGCTCTCCTCCTGCGCCAGCTGGAACCCGGCGCTCTCGGCGCGCAGGTCGGAGCCCAGCACGCCGGCCTGGAAGAAGCCCCAGCAGATCATGCCCAGCACGCCGATCACGAACGCGTAGGTGGGGATCGCGAACAAGGTGCCCGACTCGCGGATACCGCGCAGGTTCAACGCGGTCAGCAGCACGATCGCCCCGACTGCGAACAGCACCTTGTGCTCGGCGACGAACGGGATGACCGAACCGATGTTCGCCGCGGCCGAGGAGATCGACACCGCGACGGTGAGGATGTAGTCGACGAGCAGCGCGCTGGCCACCATCAGTCCCCAGCGCCGGCCGTGGTTGACCGTGGCGACCTCGTAGTCACCGCCGCCGGAGGGGTAGGCGTGCACGTTCTGCCGGTAGGACGCGACCACGGCGATCATCACCAGCGCGACGAGGACACCGATCCACGGGCTGATGGCGAAGGCCGACACGCCCGCCACCGACAGCACCAGCAGGATCTCCTCCGGCGCGTAGGCGACGCTGGACATCGGGTCGGAGGCGAAGACCGGAAGCGCGATGCGCTTGGGCAGCAGCGTGTGCGAGAGGCGATCGCTGCGGAACGGCCGACCGACGATCAGCCGCTTCGCCGCGGTTGCGAGCTTGGACACGGTGCAGAGCGTAAGCGGTGGGGCGCGGGTACCGGTGAATGCGGCCTTTCGAATTGCTCTCAGGTCACATCCGGGGTGGCGTGGTGCCCCTCGGAGGAACTCACCCGGTACGGTGCACCAGCCCGTTTCCGGACGGCCGCGGCGGTCACCGAACCGCCCCCGCCCGGGTACGGTCAGCGGCGACGAGCGGCGTCGTCCGCAGCAGCTGTTCCAGTGCGCTCAACACGCAGCGAGGAGACAAGGTCGTGCACGTCGTGATCATGGGCTGCGGCCGGGTCGGGGCCTCCCTGGCCGCCGCCCTGCAACGGCTCGATCACACCGTGGCCGTGGTGGACAAGGACCCGCAGGCGTTCCACCGCCTGGGCCGGGACTTCCGCGGTCAGCAGGTCACGGGCAACGGCTTCGACCGGGACATCCTGGAAGAAGCCGGGATCGAGCAGGCCAGCGCCTTCGCCGCGGTGTCCAACGGGGACAACTCCAACATCGTCTCGGCCCGGGTGGCGCGCGAGACCTTCGGCGTGGCGCACGTCGTGGCCCGCATCTACGACCCCAAGCGAGCCGAGGTCTACCAGCGGCTCGGCATCCCGACCGTGGCCACCGTCCCGTGGACGACGGACCGCTTCCTGCGGATGCTGCTGCCGGAGGGCGTGGCCACCGCGTGGCGGGAACCGTCCGGGGCCGTCGCCGTGCTGCAACTCCCGCTGCACGAGAGCTGGATCGGGCGCAAGGTCTCCGAGGTGGAGTCGGCGACCGGCGCGCGGGTCTCGTTCATCATGCGGTTCGGCAGCGGGGTGCTGCCCGACCGCAAGACGGTGATCCAGGCCGACGACCTCGTCTACGTGGCAGCGCTGTCCGGAACCGTCACCGACGTCACCGCGGCCGCTCGCCGCACACCCGAGGAGAGCGAGTAATGCGAATCGCGATCGCGGGAGCCGGCGCGGTCGGCCAGTCCATCGCGCGGGAGCTGCTCGAAGGCGAGCACGAGGTGCTGCTCATCGAGCGCAGCACCGGCAACTACCACCCCAGGCGCATCCCGGGCGCGGAGTGGATGCTCGCCGACGCCTGCGAGCTGGCGTCGCTGGAGGAGGCGGGACTGCAGTCCTGCGACGTGGTCATCGCGGCCACCGGCGACGACAAGGTCAACCTCGTGGTCTCGCTGTTGTCCAAGACAGAGTTCGCGGTGCGCCGCGTCGTAGCCCGGGTCAACGACCCGCGCAACGAGTGGCTGTTCACCGACGCCTGGGGCGTGGACGTCGCGGTCTCCACGCCGCGGATGCTGGCCGCGATGGTCGAGGAAGCCGTCAACGTCGGCGACCTGGTGCGCCTGATGACGCTGCGCCAGGGCCAGGCCAACCTCGTCGAGGTGACGCTGCCGGAGTCGACACCGCTGGCCGGGCGGCGGGTCCGCGATCTCAAGCTGCCCGTCGACGCGGCGCTGGTGAGCATCCTGCGCGGCGGCCGGGTCATCGTGCCCCAGGCCGACGACCCGCTCGAAGCGGGCGACGAGATGCTGTTCGTGGCCACCAGCAACGTCGAGAACGAGATCCGCGCGGTCATCCACGACCACGCGGAATGAACAACGGGGCGGTTCCCGATCGGAACCGCCCCGCACCACGTCGAGCGCGCTAGGCGCCGGCGACCGCCGCCTCTTCGGCGACCTTCTTGGCCCTGCGGATCGCCCAGACCGTCACGACCAGCGCGATGCCGGTCAGCGGATATCCCATGGCGATGCGGGCGAAGGCCAGCCAGCCGGTCTGGTCGTTGTCGTAGAGCCACTGCTGCACCACGTACTTGGCGCCGAACACCGCCGCCCAGGACAGCGTGGCGATGTCGTAGGCGCGCATCGCGCGGCGCTGCTTGCGCCACTCCATGCCCAGGCCGTTGAGGGTCGACCAGACGACTCCGACCAGCGGCCAGCGCGCCGCCACCGACACCAGGAACACCCCGCCGTAGATCAGGCTGGTCCAGATGCCGAGCAGGAAGAAGCCCTTGGTCTCGCCGGAGCGGTAGGCGATGAACGAGCACACCGCCACGCCCAGCACGCCGGAGATCGCCGGTTGCAGCGGCTCCTTGCGCACCAGGCGGAAGATCGCGATGGCCACCGCGACACCGATCGAGGCCCAGATCGCGGGCATCATCGAGGTGAACGAGCTGACCACCACGAACACGACGATCGGCACAGCGGAGTACGCGAGCCCGCTGACACCGCCCATCTGCTCCAGCAGGGTCTGCTCGGAAACACCGGCCTTGCCCGCGGGCTGCCGGTCATCGTCGGTCTGCCGGGCGTTGAGCCCCGCAGCCGATGCGTCATGTTCGCTCATGCGGTGTTCTGCAACTCGTAGTAGGGGTTGTACAGCACCTTGCGACCGTCGCGGACTGCGATCCGGCCACGGGCCTTGAGGATACGGCCCGGCTCGATTCCCACGATGCGCCTGCGCCCGAGCCACACGAGAGTCACCCCTTCGGTGCCGTCGTAGAGCTCGGCCTCCAGGGTGGGCGCCGAAGTCTTGGGGCAGAGCTCGACGCTGCGAACCCGGCCCAGCACCACGGCTTCCTGCCCGCACTGGCAATCGCTGGCCCGCTGCGCGCCTCCCGCCTGCGACCGGTCTGACAGGTCGTCGGCGTCAAGTTCGGCGACATCGCTGGTCAGGCTCCGCACGAGGCGCTTCCAGTAGCCGCCTTCGGTCTTGCTCATCTAGCGCTCCTGTGCGCCTCGGGGCTCGACTCCGCAGCCCGTGCACCTCCAGCGTAACCGTCTGCGCGGGCCGAAACCCACGCCCGGCGGGATTAAGAACCCGCACCGGAGCACGCCGTTCGTCTCACCCGTTCGGCGCAGGGGTGGGGCCGTCGAGCTCCCCACCCCACGTCGGCCTCAGACCTGCCCGTTGGGCGTCTCGGTCTGCTGCGTCTGCGCCTGCTGGATGTGGCGGAGGATCGCCTCGGGGAGCTCGATGGGCAGCGGCGTGCGCACCGGCATCGGCTCGGAGCCGCGGACCACGACCGTGTCGTCCAGGACGCCGTAGAGCAGCCGAGCGCACTCCTTGGCGGACTCCGCCGGACCCGCCGCCACACCGCGCAGCAGCCAGCGCGGACCGTCGACGCCGACGAACCGCAACGCCGCCTTCGGCGAGTCGGCCACCAGCTCGACGCCCCAGTCGCCCTGCTCGGTGTGCACGCGAGCACCGTCCTTGCGGAGCTGGTCGGCCAGTTCGTTGCTGACCTCCGCCCACAGACCGCCGCTGCGCGGCGCCGCGAAGGCGCTCACCGTCAGCCTGCCGACCGGGGTCACCAGGTGCACCGCGCGCACCGGCCCGGAGGGATCGACCTCGACCTGCAGCTGGCCGCCCTCGGGCACGGGCACGCGCACCGAACCGAGGTCGAGCCGCTCCACCCCGGAATCGGGTGCTTCGCTCTCGTCGTACGGCCCCTGCGAGGGAACCTGCTCCGCCGCCTCGGCCTGTTCCTCGACTGCCGCGTCGCGCTTGGACTTCCCCCGGCCCCTTCTGAACATCCCCTCAGACCTCCGTCCTGTGACCGGCCTCGGTGGTTCCCGACGCCGTCAGCACCTCATGACCACCTGTGGAGCCATGCCCACCGGCACCGCGCAACGACTCGGGCAGCTCGTCGACCTCGGTGAACACGGCGTGCTCGACCTTCTGCACGACGAGCTGGGCGATCCGGTCACCTCGTCGCAGCGACACCGGCTGCACACGATCATGATTGATCAGGCAGACCTTGATCTCACCGCGGTACCCGGAATCGATCGTGCCGGGCGTGTTCACCACGCTGAGCCCGGTCTTGGCGGCGAGCCCCGAGCGCGGGTGGACGAAGCCCGCGTAGCCCTCCGGAAGCGCCACGGCGACTCCGGTGCCCACCAGCGCGCGTTCGCCCGGTTCGAGAACCACATCCCTGGTGGTTACCAGATCGGCACCGGCATCCCCGGGTTTGGCGTATTCGGGAAGCGGTACACCGGGGTCGGTTCGGGTAAGCAGGACCTTCACGTTCGACACGGGCGGCGAGACTACCCTGGATGCGTGTCGGAAAGCGCAGAAGCAGCCACCACGAGCGGGGACACCCCCGGTCAGGCGAATTCGGAGGGGCAGGCGGTGTTCCGCGAGCGGCTGTACGCGTCGTGGTGGACCTGGCCTTTGCCACTGGTCGCAGCGGTCTTGATGGCCGCTCAGGTGCACATGGGCTACCCGGGCGTGCGGGCGTGGCTGCCCTACCTCGTGCTGATCCCGCTGGCGATCGGCGTGCCGCTGTGGCTGGGCAGGATCAAGGTCGAGGTCGTCGACGACGAGCTGTGGGTCGGCGACGCCCACCTGCCGCTCCGGTTCATCGACGAGGTCGAGATCATCTCCCCCGCCGAGCAGCGGCGTTCCCTGGGCCCGGATCTGGATCCGGCGGCGTTCCTGGTGCATCGCTCCTGGGTTCGCACCTCCGTGCGCATCTGGCTCGACGACCCGGACGACCCCACTCCGTACTGGGTGGTCAGCACCCGCAAGCCGGAACGGCTCAAGGCCGTCCTGCTCCGCGAGCGGTGAACCCACGTCGCGCCAGGCAACCGGCGGAGCCGGTTCCTGCTTCACCACCTGAGCAACCGGCACCGCCGCGGGTTCTGACACGTCTTCCGGGGAGGACGGCCGCGGCGCCGCGCATCCGAATGCTGAAGTCGCGGAACCCGGAGCCGGAAGGCGTGTCAGGTTCACGCCACCCGCACCGCTGAGCGAGTTGAGCCGTGGAGCCTTTCGACAAGAAAAACACTGGGCACACGCCGCCCGCGTGTGCCCAGCCACTTCCCGTTGTAGTTCGTCGACGTGCGCCTCAGGCGGCGCAATCACGACAGATGAACTGACCGTTCTTGGTCTCGGCCAGTCGGCTGCGGTGATGGACGAGGAAGCAGCTCGAGCAGGTGAACTCGTCAGCCTGCTTCGGGAGCACCTTGACGGTCATCTCCTCGCCGGACAGGTCAGCGCCCGGCAGTTCGAAATTCTCCGCGATCGCCCCTTCGTCTTCGTCGACGACGCCGGATTGCGCATCGTTGCGTCGCGCCTTCAGCTCCTCCAACGAGTCCTCCGCCAAGTCCTCGGACTCGCGGCGAGGAGCGTCGTAGTCGGTCGCCATCGTGATTCACCCCTGCGTTTGTGGAGACTGCAATGGTGTGCCGCTGGTAAACGTTCCAGGACCCGAATTTGTGCCCGATGGGACAGTGATCGCGGTCTCGCCCTGCAACGCGTCTAGTTCCCCCGTAAAGAGCGACTTGCCTCAACTCGGCACTCCGTGAGGCGCCGAGAGGGTAGCTCATAACTTCTGCGAACACGCAGCAGGTCACCCATAGGTGTGGCATTGCGCGCATTCGGAGGGCATCGTAGATCAAAATTCGACCGGTCGGCCGAGTCCTGCGGGCGGCCCGTCCCGGTTGCCCTGCCGATCCCCTCGTGATGCGATGCGCTCGCGATTTCCCGGTCGGCATCGGCTTCGAGACGATCACGGGGAGATCAAGACACGGCAGCGCCGACCAACACCGCGCACCACAGGTTCAACCCCTAGGCTGATCCAGTGCGGGCGGGAGCGCGCGGATCCGAGGCATCCAGGGAGGGGCGGACGTGGGAGCCGTAGGTGCAAGGCCGGGACGGCGAGTCGGATATCGCCGGCGCCGACCGCTACCCGCGCTGGTCGTGCTGGTGGCGCTGGTGGTGCTGTCCGGACTGCTGTGGACCCGCGTCTTCGGGTCCGTGGAGGACATCGACACGGCCACCCGGTGCAATCCACCCGGAGCGCCGACCGCGCCGCCCGAGGCCAGCGGCATGCCGCCGCAGGTGCCGGTGGGCACCATGCTCGAGCGCGACGCCCTGAACTCCACGACTCCGGTGCCGCCGCAGGACGTGCACGTGCGGGTGCTCAACGGCAACGGCGAGAGCAGGCAGGCGAGCATGGTCGGCGACGAGCTGGCCAGCCTGGGCTTCGTCAAGACCGGTGCCGACAACGACTCGGTCTACGTAAACTACGACCTGCAGTGCCACGGTCAGATCCGGTTCGGAGCCGCCGGGATGAGCGCGGCCCGCACGTTGAGCCTGATCGCGCCGTGCGCGCAGCTGGTGCGCGACGAGCGCGAGGACGCCGGCCTGGACCTGGCGCTGGGGTCGCGCTTCGACGACATCAAGACCACGCAAGAGGCCAAGCAGATCCTGCAGCAGCTGCAGAACTGGGTGCCGCAGCGCGATCAGCAGGACGGCGCGCAGCAAGAGGTGACGCCGCCGCAGATCAGCGAGGAGCTGCTCACCAAGGCCCGCGACGTGCACTGCTGATAACGATTCCCGGCAACAACTCGCAACGGACCGCTATCGATGCCGTGGCGGGAACCCGATCCGGGACCGGCGGGTTCCCGCCACGAGCGGTCAGACCTCGCCGGCGTCGGCGGCGCGCAGGGCGCCGGTGAGCCCCTCGGCGATCCCGGGCGTGGCGCAGACGAGCATCTCGTCGCCCAGGCCGTCCGACGAACCCTTCTCCGGGAGCCGCAGCGCCGCTCCGGCCTCCTGCGCGATCAGCGCACCCGCGGCCCAGTCCCAGCGGTTGAGCCCGACCTCGTAGGTCGCGTCGAGCCAGCCCGCCGCGACCGAGCACAGGTCCAGCGAGGCGGCTCCCGCGCGGCGGATGTCGCGGACCTGGCCGAGCAGGTCGTTCACCACGCGCGCCTGGGCGGTGCGGCGCTCGACGGCGTAGGCGAACCCGGTGCCGACCAGCGCCAGGTCCAGCCGATCGGCGCCGGAGACGTGCAGCGGCTTCCCGTCGAGGAAGGCCCCGTGGCCGGCCGCGGCGCTCCAGACCCGCCCCGAGACGGGTTCGACGACGGCTCCGGCGACCGAGCGGCCGTCGACCTGCGCGGCCAGCGAGACCGCGTAGAAGGGGAACCCGTAGAGATAATTCACAGTGCCGTCGATCGGGTCGACGACCCAGCGCAGTCCGTCCAGCGCACCGTCGCCGCCTTCCTCCTCACCCAGCACGGACTCCCCCGGGCGGAGCTCGGCGAGCCGCTCGCGCACCAAGCGCTCCACGGCTCGATCGCCCATGGTGACCACATCGGTCTCGGTGCTCTTCGTGTCAACACCGTCGGTCACCGCCCGATCACGCACGGTTCGGGCCAAATCGGCGGCTTCGCGCGCGATTCGCACCGCGACCTCGGACAAGGCGTTTGCGTCCACATCTTTTGGCAATCCCACGCAGACATCGCAACACAGTCCCGTTAAGGTCTGCACACCTTGGTCTGAATCGAATAGGAAGGATCAGCCATGGCGACAGCCCGCGGGTTCGGCGTGGACATCGGTGGGTCCGGCATCAAGGGATCGCCGGTGGACATCGATGCCGGAGTGCTGGCCGAGGAGCGCTTGCGCATCCCGACGCCGCAACCCTCGACGCCGGACGCGGTGGCCGATGCCGTGGCCGAGATCGTCGAGAAGTTCACCTGGACCGGACCGGTCGGCGTCACGCTGCCCTGCGTCATCAAGGACGGCACGGCGCTGACCGCAGCCAACATCGACAAGGGCTGGATCGGTACCGACGCCCAGGGCCTGTTCGCCGAGCGCCTCGGGCGCAGCCGGGACGAGATCGTCGTGCTCAACGACGCCGACGCCGCCGGGGTCGCCGAGATGAAGGCGGGTGCGGGCGTCGGGCACGAGGGCCAGGTCGTCGTGCTGACCTTCGGCACCGGCATCGGCAGCGCGATGTTCATCGACGGCAAGCTCGTCCCCAGCACCGAGTTCGGCCACATCGAGGTCGACGGCCACGACGCCGAGTCGCAGGCCGCCGCGTCGGTGAAGGACGATCTGGAGCTCTCCTACGAGGAGTGGGCGCCGCGGGTCACCCGCTACATCCAGTCCTTGGAGAAGTTCATCTGGCCCGACCTGATCATCGCCGGCGGCGGTGTCAGCCGGAAGGGTCACAAGTGGATCCCGCTGCTGGAGACCCGCACCCCCGTGGTGGCGGCTGCGCTGCGCAACGACGCGGGCATCGTGGGCGCCGCGATGGCCTCCGCTAGCAGCGCGAAGAGCTGATCCGACCGCTGCCGGGCACAGCTGCGACCGCGTGCTGAGCCCGGCCCCGAAAGGGCGTCTCGCGGGACACCCGTCGGAGTGTTCGGCACGGCTCGCAACGGCCTTCCGGAGCCGTGCCTAGCACACCGAGGGACGCGCGGACTCCGCCTTGCAGCGGAACCGCACCCCCGCATCGCGGTTACAATGGAACGCGACCCACTTGGTTCGAAGTCCTTTTGGCTGGTGAACGCTGGTGAGCCCGCCCGCTGGTGCAACACCTTCACCGACGGCGGGAGCCGGTGCGGCGGCGAGCCGATCACCCCGGTACTTCACGGGTGATTGTTCGTCAGCCAGGACGCCGAGTCCGGTGGGTTGTTCCCCGACCTTTGGCGGCCGAGGTTTCGCGCCCTCCGGCCCGCCCTGATCGACCGTCGCGAAAGGGCGTACGTGGCAGCCGCAGAAACCGCAACCCGACGCTCCAGCTCCGCCGCAGACGCTGGCGGCGCTCAAGCCGAGTCGGGCCAGTCCCAGGCCACCCCAGCTTCGGAGGCGGCTGCTTCGTCTGACGTCGAGCAGACGAAGCCTGCCGCGCGCAAGAGCACCGCCAAGAGCTCGACGGGTGCGAAGTCGACCACCCGCAAGCCCGCGGCCAAGAAGGGCGCCGCCAAGGCCCCGGCGAAGAAGACGACCAAGTCGGCTTCCGCCAAGGGCAATGGCGAGGGCATGGAGATCGACGAACCGATCGAGACCGACCTGACCTCTCCCGAGGTCGGCGATCTTGCGGAAGTCGAGGTGGAGATTCCAGAGGAGCCGGTTCCGGACGAGGACTCCAAGGAGTCCGGTGACTTCGTCTGGGACGAAGAGGAGTCCGAGGCGCTCCGGCAGGCGCGCAAGGACGCCGAGCTGACCGCTTCCGCGGACTCCGTGCGCGCCTACCTCAAGCAGATCGGCAAGGTCGCGCTGCTCAACGCCGAGGAAGAGGTCGAGCTGGCCAAGCGCATCGAGGCCGGCCTCTACGGTGCCGAGCGGTTGCGCCAGATCGAGGAGTCCGGCGAGCAGCTGACCACGCAGATGCGGCGCGACCTGCGCTGGATCGTGCGTGACGGCGAGCGCGCCAAGAACCACCTGCTGGAGGCCAACCTCCGCCTGGTGGTCAGCCTCGCCAAGCGCTACACCGGCCGCGGCATGGCGTTCCTGGACCTGATCCAGGAGGGCAACCTCGGTCTGATCCGCGCGGTCGAGAAGTTCGACTACACCAAGGGCTACAAGTTCTCCACGTACGCGACCTGGTGGATCCGCCAGGCCATCACGCGTGCGATGGCCGACCAGGCGCGCACCATCCGCATCCCGGTGCACATGGTCGAGGTCATCAACAAGCTCGGCCGCATCCAGCGCGAGCTGCTGCAGGACCTCGGTCGCGAGCCCACGCCGGAAGAGCTCGCCAAGGAAATGGACATCACCCCGGAGAAGGTGCTGGAGATCCAGCAGTACGCCCGGGAGCCCATTTCGCTCGACCAGACCATCGGCGACGAGGGCGACAGCCAGCTCGGTGACTTCATCGAGGACTCCGAGGCGGTCGTCGCGGTCGACGCGGTGTCGTTCACGCTGCTGCAGGACCAGCTGCAGTCGGTCCTGGCGACGCTGTCCGAGCGCGAGGCGGGCGTGGTCCGGCTGCGCTTCGGCCTCACCGACGGCCAGCCGCGCACGCTGGACGAGATCGGCCAGGTCTACGGGGTGACCCGGGAGCGGATCCGGCAGATCGAGTCCAAGACGATGTCGAAGCTGCGCCACCCGTCGCGGTCGCAGGTCCTCCGGGACTACCTCGACTGACCGAATTGTCCGGAATCGGCCGTCGACCCGCTCGGGTCGGCGGCCTTTTGCGTGTGTCCGCTTCGGCCCGGAAGACCGATTCCGGGGCTTCGGGACGCCGATTTTCCGTCCGAGTGCTGAGATTTGCTGTTCGCTTCCAGAGGAACACGACCGATCACGGATCGTCATATTTGTGATCCAACCCACCTGGATCA
The DNA here is from genome assembly GCF_004349225.1 of Saccharopolyspora karakumensis. Taxonomy (NCBI): domain Bacteria; kingdom Bacillati; phylum Actinomycetota; class Actinomycetes; order Pseudonocardiales; family Pseudonocardiaceae; genus Saccharopolyspora; species Saccharopolyspora karakumensis. The sequence continues at coordinate 156,058 of NZ_SMLA01000005.1, read as the reverse complement.
ACCTTGACGAGTCGGAGCGTTTGCGCAGCTAGATTCGTCGATCTTCGCATCACCGCAGGTCAGCGAGGTGCACCCGATGTTGATCACGCTCCGCGAGGATCACTGCTGCAACCGGGTACTTCATGGTGACGACCGTCGCTAGCCCGCGCGGGAACACTGACTCCGGCCAAAACGTCTGGAAGAGTAGAGCCAACGAGCACCGACCCTGCAGCCAGTAGGACACCGGTGGTCGTAGCAGGATCGAGGGCGTCGGGTGGAATCCGACGCCGGGACGGAGGGAGATATCGATGCCGGGAACGCTCACCCGCCCCGAGCTGACCGCCGCCGACCGCTGCGACCGCTGCGGGGCCGCTGCCAAGCTTCGCGCCGTACTACCGTCCGGTGGCGAGCTTCTGTTCTGCGGGCACCACGCCCGCGCCTACGAAGCCGGTCTCCGCGACGTGCGGGCCGACCTCCAACAGGACGAGCAGTGACAACCTGATCAGCCAGGTCACCGGGCCCCCGCAGCCGCGCGCTGCGGGGGCCCGGTGCGTCTCAGGCGCTGATCTCGCGCAGGGCAGCCAGCAGGCGGTCGACCTCGTCGGCCGTCGAGTAGTGCGACAGGCTCACCCGCACGCCGCCCTGGGGGCCGACGCCGAGGGCGTGAACGAGCTCCCAGGCGTAGGAGTGGCCGGCGGAGACGTTCAAGCCCCGCTCCGACAGCGCCGCGGAGACCTCAGCCGGGGTCTTGCCCTGGACGGTGAAGAACGCGGTCGGCGTCGTGGGGCCCTGCGGGGTGCCGTGGCGCTGGACACCGCCCAGTTCGGCCAGTCCCGCGAACAGCCGACCGGCGAGCTGCTCCTCGTGCGCCACGACGGCCGCCCGCGAGGTCGCGAGGCGTTCGGCGCGGCTGCCCGTCGCATCGCCGTCCAGGCCCGCCAGGTGCTCCACCGCCGCGACGGCACCGGCCATCGGGGCGAAGGGGTTGGTCCCCAGCTCGAAGCGCTCCGGGGAGCTCTCCGGCGACGGCGCGAGCTTGTCCGGGTGCAAGTTCTCCAAGACCCACGGATCGGCGGCGACGACGGCCGCCAGGTGCGGTCCGGCCCACTTGTAGGCGCTGGTGGCGTAGAGGTCCGCGCCGAGGTCGGCGATCCGCACGTGCGCGTGCGGGCAGTGCTGCACGCCGTCGACGTAGGACAGCGCTCCGACCTCGCGAGCCCGGTCGGTGATCGGCTTGAGGTCGGGCATGACCCCCAGCAGGTTGGACGCGGCGGTGACGGCGACCAGCTTGGTGCGATCGCCGATCAACCCGACGACGTTGTCGACGGGGAGCTCACCCGTGGCCGGGTCGATCTCGGCGGTGCGCACGGTCGCACCGGCCCGCTGCGCGAGCTGCACCCACGGCCGCACGTTGGCGTCGTGGTCGAGATCGGTCACCACGATCTCGTCGCCCGGGTTCCAGCCGAGCGCCAGCACTCCGGCGAACCGGTAGGTCAGTGATGTCATGCTCGGCCCGAACGCCACGCACGCCGGATCGGGCGCGCCCACCAGATCGGCCACGGCCGCGCGAGCCTCGGCGACGATCCCGGACGAGCGGCAGCTCGACTCGTACGGTCCTCCCACGTTCGACAACCCGGCTCGGTAGGCGTCGCTGATCGCCTCGATCACCGATTCCGGCACCTGCGTGCCCGCGGCCCCGTCCAGCCACGCCCGGCCGTCTGCCAGCGCCGGGTACTGCGCCCGGACCTTCTCAACGTCGAATCCCATGCCGCGACCCTAGAAGACCGAACACCCCCAAGATCATTGCCCTCAGCCGGGCTGCGCGGAGGATTCGGCGGGGCGCGGGGAGAACGCCTCGGTGGTGATGTCGCGGACGAACTCGACGACGCTGGGCCCGTAGCTCTCGGATTCGATGACGCGCAGCAGCACGCAGAAGCGCCGCCGGACGCCGTACCGGCTCCGCAGGCGCGGGTACTCCGAGTCGAGGTAGCGGGCGGCGACGCGGTTGGCGATCGAGGTCTGGCCGCAGATCACGAAGGCGGGCTTGTCCCGCTCGTGCCGGACCACCTTCGCCAGCAGCGCGTACTCGAGGTGGTGGAGGTTCGACGGGTAGCTCTGCCCGCCCACGTCGATCGCCGTCCGCTCATCGGCTCCCGCCATGCGCACGCCCGGCAGCACCGACCTCAGGTGCGCTTCGGTGCGCCGGTTGGCCGCCGGACCACCGATGCAGAACTCGGACTTGGCGGCCAAGCCCTGGTAGACCTGGTCGTGGAAGATCACCTCGGGCTTCGCCCCGCACTCGCTGAGGATCGCCGAGAGGTCGAGCATCGCGGCGGCATCGTTGCGGTGGACGCTGCGCTCGTTGTCCGCCGAGAACATCCTCGGCACCACGATCAAGCACTCGCCCCCGCTGCTCAGGCCGAGGAACGCCTGCTTGCGCCGCAGCCTCCGAAGTCGCAGCAGGCGACCGGAGATCCAAACCATCGAGCCGGTGATCACGCTGGCGATGATGTTGAGCCCGATGTTCCACGCGTCGCCGGTCACCGCACCCGCCCCAAGATCGTCACTGTGGCGGGTGACAGGTTAGCCGGACACCCGCCCGCGCATCAGGGGTTCACCACGAGCGGAGGGTGGCGATTCGCTCCTCGAGCTGCTCGACCGTGGCCATCGCCGTGGGCGGGCCGCCGCAGACCTTCTGCAGCTCGTTGTAGATCTTGCCGTGCGGCTTGCGGGTGCGGTGGTGGTGCAGCGACACGAGCGTGTTGAGCTCCTTGCGCAGCTTCTGCAGCCGCTCCTGCACGCTCTGCGGACGCGACTGCTGCTCGGCCTGCTCGGCGGCCTTGGCCGCCTTCGCATCGGCTTCGCGCTTGCCGACGTCGTCCAGCTGCTGCGACTGGCGCTGCCGCAGCAGCGCCCGGACCTGATCCGGTTCCAGCAGACCCGGCAGGCCGAGGTAGTCCTGCTCCTCCTCGGTGGTGCTGAACGCGGCCGTGCCGAACGACGAACCGTCGTAGATCACCTGGTCCAGCTCGGCCTCGGCGCCCAGCGAGGTGAACGCCTTCTCCTCCTCGCCGGGCTCGTCGCGCTGGGCGTTGGCGGCGGCGACCAGCTCGTCGTCCCAGCCGTCCTTCTCCCGGTGCGGCTTGCCCAGCACGTGATCGCGCTGCGCCTCCAGCTGGCTGGCCAGCTCCAGCAGCACCGGAACGCTGGGCAGGAAGATGCTGGCCGTCTCCCCCGGTCGCCGCGACCGCACGAAGCGGCCGATGGCCTGGGCGAAGAACAACGGCGTCGAGGCGCTGGTGGCGTAGACGCCGACGGCCAGGCGAGGAACGTCGACGCCCTCGGAGACCATCCTGACCGCGACCATCCACTTGTCGTCGGACTCGGCGAAGGCACCGATCCGCGACGACGCCTGCGGGTCGTCGGAGAGCACGACCACCGGATCCGATCCGGTGATCTGGTGCAGCGCCTTGGCGTAGGCCTTGGCCGTGGGGTGGTCTGAGGCGATCACCAGGCCACCGGCGTCCGGGATTCCGCCCTGGCGGAGCTGCTCCAGCCGCGTGTCGGCGGCCTTGAGCACGGTGGGGATCCACTCACCGGACGGGTCCAGCGCGGTCCGCCACGCGCGGGCGGTCTGCTCGGCGGTCAGCGGTTCACCGAGGCGCGCGCTGAACTCGTCGCCGGCGTTGGTGCGCCAGCGCGCCTCGCCCGAGTAGGCGAGGAAGAGCACCGGCCGCACGACGCCGTCGGCGAGCGCGTCGGAGTAGCCGTAGGAGTGGTCGGCGCGGCTGCGCAACGACCCGTCGGCGTCGGGCTCGTACCCGATGAACGGGATGGGCGAGTCGTCGCTCCGGAACGGCGTACCGGTCAGCGACAACCGGCGAACGGCCGGTGTGAAGGCCTCCCGGATCGCGTCCCCCCAGGACTTGGCGTCGCCCGCGTGGTGCACCTCGTCGAGGATCACCAGAGTCTTGCGCCGCTCGGTGCGCACCCGGTGCAGGTTGGGATGGGCCGCGACCTGCGCGTAGGTGACGACCACGCCGCGGTAGTCGCTGGAGGTGATGCCGTCGGCGTTGCGGAAGTTGGAGTCCAGCGGGATCCCGGCGCCTCCGGCCGCCAACGCCCACTGGTGCTTGAGGTGCTCGGTCGGCGCGACCACCGTGACCTGCTCGACCGTGCGGTCGGCGAGCAGCTCGGCGGCCACCCGGAGACCGAAGGTCGTCTTGCCCGCGCCGGGCGTCGCGACGGCCAGGAAGTCCGTCGGCCGGTTGGCCAGGTACTTGGTGAGGGCTCGCCGCTGCCAGGCTCGAAGAGGCCGGGACGGTGCCTGCGAGGGGTCGCTAAGAACAGATCGGACGGAATAGTCGAGTTGCGCTTCGGACACGCCGGCTCGCCGCTCCCTTCCTCGTTTCCCCAAACCGGATGGTGCGGGCACATCCGTTGAGCCCCGCGACCGCCACACTCCCCCGGATATCTGGTCTGACCGGAGAACTGGATCAACCAGCACCGATCAACTCGTGGCGGGCCGCCGTGCAGCTTACCTTCGCGCTCCGGTCGACACCGGTTCGGCCGATCGAGATGGTTCCGACACTCCGGTTTCAACACCTCGACGCCTAAGCGCCGGAGCTATGAAGCATCCTTATAGGCGACATGGGTTCGCCGAGTTCGCCAGACAGTCGGGGGCGCAGCGCGACCGCAGCGCGGGACGAGGTCCCGGTCCGCCGCGGTCCCCTGCGCTTGGTCACACGCACCCTGGACAAGGCGTGGTGGGACAACATCTTCTCGGAGTCCGCGGCCGCGGCGTTCTGGCAGACGATGTCGCTGCCGCCGCTGCTGCTGGGCCTGCTGGGCAGCTTGGGCTACCTCGGCGACTGGTTCGGACCCGCGATCGTCGAGGCGGTGCACGACAAGATCCTGGCGTTCTGCCGGACGGTGTTCACCGGCAGCGTCGTGGACCAGATCATCGGTCCGACGGTCGGCGACATCCTGACCAAGGGCCGCAGCGAGATCGCCTCGATGGGTTTCCTGCTGTCGCTGTGGGCGGGTTCCTCGGCGCTGGCGTCGCTGGTGGACTCGATCACCCAGGCCTACGACCAGTACCTGGTTCGCAACAGCGTCTGGCAGCGGATCGTGGCGCTGCTGCTCTACCTGGTGGGCCTGGTGCTGGCGATCATCGGGATGCCGGTGGTGGCGCTGGGACCGGAATGGTTGCCGACGGTGTTCCCGCACGCGCTGCAGGACGACGTCACCTGGCTCATCCACGCCGTCTACTACCCGGCGACCGCCGCCGGTCTGGTGATCGCGCTGGCCACCCTCTACAGCGTGGCGCTTCCGCGCAAGCTGCCCTGGCACCGCGGCGTGCCGGGCGCGCTGCTGGCGATGGTGCTGTTCCTGGTGGCCAGCTACGGGCTGCGGGTCTACATCACCTGGATCACCAGCACCGGTTACACCTACGGCGCGCTGGCCACCCCGATCGCGTTCCTGCTCTTCGCGTTCTTCATCGGTTTCGCGATCATCATGGGCGCGGAGTTCAACAACGCGATCCAGGAGATGTGGCCGGCGAAGATGACCCGCCGCGAGCGGCGGCGCTGGCGGCGGCTGGAGATGCGCCGACTGGCTCAGCGGATGCACACCGAGGACGGCTACCGCGCCTGGCGCGAGGACAACACGCCCGAACCGGAGCACGAGGCGGAGCCGGCGAAGTCCGACCCCGAGCCGCCGCACACCAACGGCAAGCCGGTGAACTTCAAGCGCGCAGGCCAACCCGAACCGCACGGCGGCTGACCCGCGGCGGTTCGGGAGGCACTCGACTTACTTGTCGGCCCCGGGAGGCAGCGACTCGAAGATCTCCTTGCAGTCCGGGCAGACGGGCGAACCGGGCTTCGCGGACTTAGTGACCGGGAAGACCTCGCCGCACAGCGCCACGACGTGGGTGCCCATGACCGCGCTCTCGGCGATCTTGTCCTTCTGCACGTAGTGGAATACCTCGGGACGATCATCGCTGGTCTGATCAGCTGTCTCGTTCCGGGTGTCGGTCTCCGGCAGCGTCATCGTGCTCATGGCACCAATGATGCCGCACGCCGCATGCGTCTGTCCGCAGCGGCTCTGGTATCCCCACCGCAGGGGCGGTGTCAGGTGCTCTCGATGACGCGATGGCCCGAGGACTCGATGCTGCGGTGCGAGCGGCGGAACCGGTTCACGTGCTCGGACTTGCGGACGGGCCGGTCGTTGGCGATCAGGACCGCCATCCACGGCAGGGGAATCGAAATGGCCAGGATGATCAGGGCCAACCACCACAGCTGCCACACCTGGAACACGACCACCGCACCGATCAGGCACGGAATCCGGCTTGCCATCATGATCGCGTACCTGCGGCGGCGAGTCGCCTGCTCATCGTCCATCGACGGCTGAGCCTCGGTGATCAGCACCGGGGTGTCGTCACGATGTGAAATGTTCACGACGCTACCTCCAATTCCCATGCTCCCACCCGCAGGTGCCCGCCGATACCCCCGGGGCCCGGCGATTACCCCCACTGGTTGACCGGCGCGACGCACGCGCGAAACCTCGCCGCGTTAGATTCGACGTGGGAGCGAGAGAACTTCGGCGCGGGAGTGACCACATGATGTACGCGGTGAGCAAACGGGTCGTGGGTGCGGTAGCCCGGTCCGTCTACCGACCCAAGATCATCGGTGCGGAGAAGGTGCCCACGACGGGCCCGGTGATCCTGGCTCCGAACCACCTCGCCGTGCTGGACAGCTTCATCGTCCCGCTGGTCCTGCCGCGTCCGGTGGCGTTCCTGGCCAAGGCCGAGTACTTCCAGGGAACGGGGATCAAGGGTGGTCTGAGCAAGTGGCTTTTCAGCTCGCTGGGCGCGATCCCGGTCGAGCGGGGTCGCGGCCGGGCCGCGATGGAGGCCATCGGCGCGGCCGAGGAGGTCCTGCGCAACGGCGGCGCCTTCGGCATCCACCCGGAGGGCACCCGCTCCCCCGACGGCCGTCTCTACCGAGGCCGCACCGGCGTCGCCAGGCTCACCCTGAACACCGGCGCCCCGGTCGTCCCGGTGGCGCTGACCGGCACCGACAAGCTCCAGCCCCGCGGCACCAAGATCCCGCGCCTCGCCAAGGTCACGGTCCGCTTCGGCGACCCGCTGGACTTCACCCGCTACTCGGGGATGGAGGCGTCGCTCCCGGTCCTGCGCTCCATCACCGACGAGATCATGTACGCCATCTCCGAGCTCTCGGACCAGGAGTACGTCGACAAGTACCAGAAGCCCGGAGCAGCAGCCGCCGCCTGACGTCGTTCGTTCCGGCCGGGCGGCGAGGGGCGGTTTCGATCCGAACCCGCCCGTCATGCCCGCCCGGTTCGGACCACAACCGCTACTTCGCAGCCTTCGCCGCGGCCTTCTGGGCCTTCTTGAAGGAGCGGACCTCCTGGAGGGTCTGCTCGTCGACGACGTCGGCGATGGAGCGCCGCGAGCCCTCGTCGCCGTAGGCGCCCGCCGCTTCTCGCCAGCCCTGCGGCTGGACTCCGCGCTGCTTGCCGAGCAGGGCGAGGAAGATCCGGGCCTTCTGCTCGCCATAGCCTGGCAGGGCCTTGAGCCGCTTGAGGACTTCCTTGCCGTCGGGATCGCCATCGGTCCACAGCGCCTCGGTCCGGCCGTCGTAGTGCTCGACGACGTGCTGCGCCAGGGCCTGGACGCGCTTGGCCATCGAACCGCCGTAGCGGTGGATCGCGGGCTTCTGCACGCAGAGCTCGACGAACTCCTCCGGATCGGCCTCGGCGATCTTGGCGACGTCGAACCCGCCCATCCTGTCCGCGATCTTCTTCGGACCGGCGAACGCCAGCTCCATCGCCACCTGCTGATCGAGAAGCATCCCGGTGAGCAGGGCGAACGAGTCCTCGGAGAGCAACCGGTCCGCCTCGGCGTCGCCGGTCAGGTGCAGTGCGTCGGACATGGCCGCATCATCTCACGACACCACGCCGGGAACGCGTTCGCGCTCAGTCCGCCCTGCGGGCGATGTAGACGCCCTCCAGGCCCGGGCGATCCGGCGCTTCGCGCACCTCGCGCAGCTCGAAACCCGCTTCGGCGAGGCTCGCGTCGATCTCGTCCCGGGTGCGGAAGCGCAGGGTGGACTCGGAGGTGAGCTCCTCGCCGTCGGCGAACCGGTAGGTGCTGCGGAACGAGATCAGCGGCGGGCTCACGTCGATGAGCTCGTCGTGCCGTTCGACGCGGCCGAGGTCCGGCAGGTCGACGCTGGTCGTGCCCGGCCACCGCTCCCAATCGCGGCGCTCCGGCTTCCTCGTCTCGAAAGCGAAGTACGTGCCCGGCCGGAGCGCGGCGCGAACGCTGAGCAGGACCCGCGACCACTCCTCGTCGGTGCGGAAGACCTGCGCGACGTTGCCGGCCATCACCGCGAGATCGGCCGCGATGGTCGGCAGGACGGTGGCGTCGCAGCGCACCCAGACGATCCGGGCGGAGCCGTCCTTGGACCTGGCGACCGCGAGCGACGCCTCGGCCGGGTCGGTTCCCACGACCGTCCGGCCGGTCTCCTCGAGCAGGATCGCCAGCGAGCCCGTCCCGCATCCGACGTCGAGAACCCGGCCGGCGCCCAGTTCGTCGGCGATCTCGACGTAGGCGGGCAGGTCGCTGCGATCGGATTCGAACGCGTCGTAGAGCGGCGCGAGCCGGGGATGGGCGAACATCGCGTCAGGCACCGATCGAATCTAGCGAGGCGTCCGCGCGGTGCCTACCGCCGTTTCGCTCAGGCGCGAGCGAAGTCGACCTCCGCCGTGCTGACCGCGCCCGCCGTGCGGCCGGGCGCTGACTGGTACTGCCAGTACAGGTTGGTGTGCGCGATGACCTCGTCCGGTGATGGAGCTCCGTAGCCGCTGAGGTCGCTGGTGGTGTGGGCGTCGGCGACCAGCGTCGCGTCGTAGCCGCGCACGAACGCGCCGTGCAGCGTGCACCGGACGCACTGATCGGTCTGCGCCCCGGCGACGATCAGCCGGCCGATACCGCGGTGGGCGAGCACCTTCTCCAGCTCGGTGTCCTCGAAGGCGTCTCCGTAGGACTTGTGCACCAGCGGCTCGGCGTCGTCGCGGTCCAGCTCGGGGACCAGTTCCCAGCCCTCGCTGTCGCGGACCAGCCCGTCGTCGTGGTGCTGGATCCACACCACGTCGACACCGGCCGAGCGCGCCCGGCCGACCAGTTCGCCGATGTTGGCCACGACCCGGTCCCGATCGTGCGCGTCGGCGACCACGCCCTTCTGCACGTCGATGACCAGCAACGCGGTGTTCGGCCTGTTGTCCAGAACGGTCATGGCGACTCCCCCATCAGCGATGCCTCGATGCTAGGTCGCACCACCGACGGTTTCCGGTCGCCGCGAACCGCCCGACCGAGTGAGCGGCGGCATTGGACAGCGGGCGTGTGAGGATTCAGGACGTGATTCCAGATCTGTCCGCTGACCGCATCGACCGACTTCGCGAGGCGTTCCGCGCCGCCTCCTACGACGCCGACGGCGTCCTCGACCTGCTCGGCCACTCCGCGCACGCCGCGCTCGGCCGCGGCGAACCGATGCCCGCGCTGCGCGCCACCGAGTGCGCCGGCCCGCTGGGCACCCTGATCCGCCTGTTCCTGCTGGGCCGACCCGAGACCCGCGCCGACGTGCAGGCCGCGTTGGGCTCGCTGACCATCGACGACGCGCTGGCGGCCGGCATCCTCGCCAACGACGGCGAGCTGCTGCGCGCCGGGCTGGACATCCGCCCCCACGGCGAGGGCGAGCACTCCTGGTGGGTCGTGTCGGACCTGGACTCCGACCTGCGCGGCGGCCGTCCGGTCGACCCCGACCACGTGCTGGGCGTCGGGCACGCCTCGCTGAGCCTGGTGCGCGCCACCACCCGGAGGCCGGTCGGCTCGGTGCTCGACCTGGGCACCGGCTGCGGCGTGCAGGCGCTGCACGCGAGCACGCACGCGAGCAGCATCACCGTCACCGACGTCTCGCAGCGGGCCCTGGCCCTGGCCGCGGCGACCTTCCGGCTCAACGACGTCGACGCGGAGCTCTGCGAGGGCGAGTGGTTCGACCCGGTCCGGGGCCGCCGGTTCGACCTGGTCGTGTGCAACCCGCCCTTCGTGGTCGGGCCGCCGCGCACCGACTTCACCTACCGCGACTCCGGCCTCGCCGGTGACGACGCGAGCGCGCTGGTGGTGCGCCAGCTGCCGTCGTTCCTCAACGAGGGCGGCACCGGGCAGCTGCTGGCGTCCTGGGTGCACCGCGAGGGCGAGGACTGGCAGGACCGCGTCGCGTCCTGGCTCCCGCCGGGTGCGGGGGTGGACGCCTGGTTCGTGCAGCGCGACGTCGCCGATCCCGACCTGTACGTCGGCACCTGGTTGCGCGACGCCGGCTACGACCTGCGTTCCGAGCAGGGCATGCGCAAGGCCGCCGAGTGGCTGGACTGGTTCGAGAGCAACGACGTGATCGGCATCGGCTTCGGCTTCGTCACGCTGCGCCGCACCGACGGTCCCGGTGAGGTCGTCTGCGAGGACCTGCGGCACGCGTTCGACGACCCGCTGGGCCCGGAGTCCGACGCCTGGCTGCGCCGGGTCGACTGGCTGCGTGAGCACGACTCGGACGACGACCTGCTGGCCGCTCGCCTGGTCACCGCCGACAGCACGGTGCTGGAGCAGGTCTCGGAGCCGGGCGAGGAGGGCTGGGCGCCGATCGTGCACCGCCTGCACCGCACCGACGGACCGGGCTGGCAGCACGAGATCGACGAACTCGGCGTCCGCTTGCTGGCGGGATTCCGCGGTGCGCTGCCGCTGGACGAACTGCTGGAGTTGCTCGCGATGGGTTACGGCGAAGATGTGGAGGAGTTGACCTCCGCTGCGATTCCGATGGTGCGCGAACTCGTGCGGCACGGAATGGTCGTTCCGGCCGAATGGCGAGGTGTTGATCAATGAGGGCAATCGCCACGCGCGTCACTCGCGCCTCGGTAACGGTCGACGGTGAAGTGGTCGGCAAGATCGATGAACCCGGACTGTTGGTCCTATTGGGTGTGACGCATTCCGACGGCCGCGAGGAAGTCGTAAAAATGGCCCGGAAACTGCACGAGATTCGAGCCCTCCGGGACGAGGAGTCGTGCGCCACGACCGGGGCTCCGCTGCTCGTCGTCAGCCAGTTCACCCTGTACGGATCGACCAAGAAGGGACGTCGCCCGTCGTGGACCGAAGCGGCCCGCCCCGAGCAGGCGGAGCCGCTGGTGGAAGAGGTCGTCGCGGAGCTTCGCGAGCGGGGCGCTCGGGTGTCCACGGGGGTGTTCGGAGCGATGATGGCCGTCGAAAGCGTGAACGACGGTCCATTCACACTTTTGGTTGAGGTCTAAATGTAACGAGAGCTCTCAGGAAATCCTCAGGCTTCGGGCGCAACGGATGTGACGGCCGCGACGTCTTCGAATCGAGAACATCGGGAACGAATTCGTCGCGCCCGTCGTTTTCCAGGTAACGATGCTTCGACGGCCATGCCGTCAGCGGTGACCGAACCCTGGAAGTTCTCGACCGGACATCCGGCAGAACCGACAGCCCGGCACCGACCCGACATCCGAAGAAGAACGTCGACGCGGAAGCCCCGGTAATACCGAGCGTACGCGTCTTCCGCACCGCGCACCGATGCGTCGGTGTGAATTGCGCCCCGCTAGCCAGCCCGTCAGGGAGGGAGCTCATGACCGTCCCGCAGACCACCAAGCCAGACGTCGCCGTCGCCGAAGAACTGGACACCCAGGGACCATCGGCTGACCTGGTGCGCGTCTACCTCAACGGCATCGGGCGCACCGCGCTGCTCACCGCGCAGGAAGAGGTCGACCTCGCCAAGCGGATCGAGGCCGGAGTTTTCGCCAAGCACTTGCTGGAGACCGGCAAGAACCTCTCCGCCGAGCGGCGTTCGGACCTCAATGCCGTCGTGCGGGATGGTCGGCGCGCGAAGAACCACCTGATGGAGGCCAACCTCCGTCTGGTCGTCAGCCTCGCCAAGCGCTACACCGGACGCGGCATGCCCCTGCTGGACCTCATCCAGGAGGGCAACCTGGGCCTGATCCGCGCGGTGGAGAAGTTCGACTACACCAAGGGCTTCAAGTTCTCGACCTACGCGACCTGGTGGATCCGCCAGGCCATCACCCGAGGCATGGCCGATCAGAGCCGCACCATCCGGCTGCCCGTCCACCTGGTCGAGCAGGTCAACAAGCTGGCCCGGATCAAGCGCGACCTGCACCAGAAGCTGGGCCGCGAGGCCACCGACGACGAGCTCTCGGAAGAGGCCGGCATCCCGGTCGAGAAGATCCTCGACCTGATGGACCACTCGCGTGACCCGGTGAGCCTGGACATGCCGGTGGGCGCCGAGGAGGACGCGCCGCTCGGTGACTTCATCGAGGACGCCGAGTCCGCCGACGCCGAGAACGCGGTGATCTCGGGCTTCCTGCACGACGACCTGCGCAGGGTGCTGTCCACGCTGGAGGAGCGCGAGCAGGCGGTCATCCGGATGCGCTACGGGCTCGAAGACGGCCAGCCGCGCACCCTGGACCAGATCGGCAAGGCGTTCGGGCTGTCCCGCGAGCGGGTCCGCCAGATCGAGCGCGAGGTCATGTCCAAGCTCCGCCAGGGAGACCGCGCCGACCGGCTCCGCGCCTACGCCAGCTGAACCAGGCGGAGCGCCCCTCCCCACCCGAGGGGCGCTCCGCCTTCTCCTGTGACCTCCGTGACGGTTGAGGCGATCGGCACGAGGTCGTGCCCGGTTCGGGCCGACCCGGCGTCACTTTGCACCCGATCGGCTCGTTGACCGGACGCGGAGAAAACGCGAAGATCTTCTTCCCGTTGCTTTCAGCGGTGGGGTCCTCCACCGCTTGCTGGAGGAGGGCGGGCTCGTCGAACAGGCGGGTCCGGCCTCCTCACCTACTTCTGCAGGAACTTCTCCTGCCAGCGATCCAGCTCGTCGTCGGTGACCCCGTGGGTGCTCAGCCAGCCCGCGGCCCCCTGGTGGTCGTCGAAGACCTCCAGCACGCGCTCGATGGCCTGCGTCGGGGTCGCCAAGAGCTCGGCGACCATCTCCTCGTCCACGCCCGGCGGCAGCTCCGGTGCCTCGTTGAGCCGCTGCAGCACGCGGAACATGTTCTTGTCAGTGCGCACGTAGTCGGCGATGACCGCGTCCGGCCGCACCCCCGCCGCGCCCAGCAGCATCGCCGAGACCACCCCGGTCCGGTCCTTGCCCGCCGCGCAGTGGACCAGCGCCGGGCCGTCAGCCTCCAGGACCTGCCGGAACACCTCGACGAGCTTCTTCGGCGCGCCCTGCAGCATCCCCTCGTAGAGCAGGGTCAGCTCGTGCGCGGACCCGTCGGCCTCCGGCTTGTCCAGCCCTTCCAGCACCCGAACCCGGTGGACCTGGGCGACGGGGGCCAGCGGGTGCTCGTCCTGCGTCTCGACCGCTTCGCGCAGGTCCACCACCACGCGCGGTGGCCACACCGACGCCCCGGCCGGGTCCCGATCACCGGGGTGCGGGGCGTCGCTGCGGTAGACCACGCCGGACCTGGTCAGCACACCGTCGCCGGTGGGCTGACCGCCGAGGTCGCGGAGGTTGACCAGTTCATCGAGCGCATCCGACGTCGCCATGAAGCCTCCGATGTGAGGGGAGCCGTCCCATCCCGAGAATGTCAATCCGAGCAGGTTTCGACAAGGGCACACCATCAGGTCTCCGTCACACATAGCCCACCCGTGTGGACGGCGTGATCCGCTGCGCGGTTACATGAGTGCACGCGTAACCCGAACGCGCGCAAAGGAGCCGCGACGTGACCACCACGAATTTCGACTTCACCGAGGTGCTCCCCCTCGGCCCCGACGACACCGAGTACCGCCTGGTGACCGATGAAGGCATCAAGGTCGTCGAAGCCGCGGGGCGCCGCTTCCTGGAGATCGAACCCGCCACGCTGACCTCGCTGGCCGCCGAGGCGATCAAGGACATCCAGCACCTGCTGCGTCCGTCGCACCTCGCCCAGCTGAAGTCGATCGTGGAAGACCCCGAGGCCAGCGCGAACGACCGCTTCGTGGCCACGGACCTGCTGCGCAACGCCTGCGTGTCGGCCGGCGGGGTGCTGCCGATGTGCCAGGACACCGGTACCGCGATCGTCATCGGCAAGCGGACCGAGTCGGTGCTCACCGGCGGCCAGGACGAGGAGTCGCTGGCTCGCGGCATCTTCAACGCCTACCAGGACCTCAACCTGCGCTACTCGCAGATGGCGCCGCTGAACTTCTGGGAAGAGCGCAACACCGGCAGCAACCTGCCGGCCCAGATCGAGCTGTTCAACAAGCCGGGCACCGACCCGTTCTACGAGCTGCTGTTCATGGCCAAGGGCGGCGGCAGCGCCAACAAGACCTTCCTCTACCAGGAGACCAAGGCGCTGCTGAACCCGACGCGCCTGGGCCGCTTCCTGGAGGAGAAGCTGCGCTCGCTGGGCACCGCCGCGTGCCCGCCGTACCACCTGGCGATCGTCGTCGGCGGCATGTCGGCCGAGTACAACCTCAAGGTCGCCAAGCTCGCCTCCGCGCGCTACCTCGACGAGCTGCCGCGCGAGGGCTCGGGCTCCGGGCACGCGCTGCGCGACGTCGAGATGGAGCAGCAGGTCCTGGAGATGACCCGCCAGTTCGGCATCGGCGCGCAGTTCGGCGGCAAGTACTTCTGCCACGACGTGCGCGTGATCCGGCTGCCCCGGCACGGCGCGTCGCTGCCGGTCGGCGTGGCCGTGTCCTGCTCGGCGGACCGGCAGGCCAAGGCCAAGATCACCCCTGAGGGCGTGTTCCTGGAGCAGTTGGAGCGCGACCCGGCCAAGTACCTGCCGGAGGTCTCCGACGAGCATCTCTCCGACGAGGTCGTCAAGATCGACCTGAACCGGCCGATGGCCGAGATCCGCTCCGAGCTGTCCAAGCTGCCGGTCAAGACCCGCGTCTCGCTGACCGGTCCGCTGGTCGTGGCGCGCGACATCGCGCACTCCAAGATCGCCGAGCGGCTCGACGCGGGCGAGCCGATGCCCGACTACATGCGCGACCACCCGGTCTACTACGCCGGTCCGGCCAAGACCCCAGACGGCTACGCCTCGGGTTCCTTCGGCCCGACGACCGCCGGCCGGATGGACTCCTACGTCGAGCAGTTCCAGGCCGCCGGTGGCTCGATGGTCATGCTGGCCAAGGGCAATCGGTCCAAGAAGGTGGCCGAGTCCTGCCAGAACCACGGCGGTTTCTACCTCGGTTCGATCGGTGGCCCGGCCGCGCGGCTGGCGCAGGACTGCATCCGCAAGGTCGAGGTGCTGGAGTACCCCGAGCTGGGCATGGAAGCGGTCTGGCGCATCGAGGTCGAGGACTTCCCCGCCTTCATCGTCGTCGACGACAAGGGCAACGACTTCTTCGCCAACTCGACGCAGCCCACCCTGCAGATCTCCTTCGGCCGCTGAGAACCTCCTCCCGAACTCGTCGTGCGTGACGGTGCGGGTGTCGGAACCTGACACGCCGTCTGGACTCCGGGCGCCACTCCTGATGTGCGCCAGTACACGGCGTCGGCGTCCTCGCCAGACGGCGTGTCAGAACCCGCTGCGGTGCGAACAGCTCAGGCGGCCTTCACGGCTGCGCCGATCGCACACGATTCAGGAGCGCTCTCCGCGGTTTTCGCGATCGGCGACCGGTCTTGGGCTCACCCGCGCGTGGTGCGCGGGTGAGCCCAAGCGGCCGCGGTCATCCCGCTGCAAAAGCCCGCATCGAGAACAGGACTGCCGAACCAGGTCCACCGTGGAGCCCCACCTCCGGCGGCGAGCCGGGTTCTGCGCGCGCGACGGCGGCAGGTTTCCGCCGCGCTACAGCCTGATCAGCGCGGAACCTTCACATCTTTCTGCTCCAGGACCACTTTTCGCCCTTCCAGCGGCGCATCCAGGCTCACCGCCACCGGCGGGTACCTCAGGTCCATCGTGCAGATGCCCGGCGGCTCCGGAGTCTCCTCCACCAGGATGATCTTCACGTGGTCCGCGGTCTGCTCCGCCAGTTCGGCGTGCACCTTGCTGCAGCCGCCCTCCTGACCGGAAGCGACTACTGCGGTACCGTTGTCCTGGGTCCAGACCTTCTTCGGATATCCTCTTGGCAGCAGCGAAAGGTCGATGGCCTCTGCGGCCACCGGCGTCCGTTCCGGTTCAGGTTTCGGCTGAACCGGTCCGGGAGGCACCGGCGGTTGACCACCGAACCCCACGTCGTTGGTCGGCTGTTGGGCGCAGGCTGCCAGAACGATAAGCAGACTCCCCGCGCCCACTGCAGTGTGTAGGCGTCTCATACCTCTAAGACGGACGCTCGGGAGTCAGCGGTTGCGTCCCGGCCGAGGTGGATCAGTCCACACCTTTCACACCATTCACCCGGCCGGTGCGCGCACCTGCGGTCAGCGCTCGAGGACGCCGTTCATCCAGTCCTCGATCCAAGCCGCCATCTCCGCGGAGCTCCGCGTCCACTTGAAGTGGTCCACCGGCCCGCCCGCGTCGTCGCCCGTGTAGTGCCGGGTGGTGCGCTCGGCCCGGGTGGAGTGCTTGACCAGGTCGTCCATGGACGAGGTCGGCGCCAGCTCGTCGTTGTCCACGGTCACGGTCAGCAGCGGGGTCGTCACCTCGGCCAGGGCGGCGTCGTAGTCGAGGTCGGACCCGGTCAGCCGCCAGCGCCCGGTGCGCGCCTGGCGCGCCCAGTCGCGCATCAGGCCGGTCGCCTGCCTGCCGCCGAAGACGTAGCCGGGCCAGTACCCGAGCAGAGTCGATCCCAGTGCGATCGTCTGGGTTCCCAGCAGCGAGTAGTAGTACTTGGCCAGGCCGGGATAGCCCCGGTACCAGACCGAACCGGTGGCGATCAGCGCCGCGCCCCGGACCCGGCCGGGGTTGGCTGCGGTGTGCAGCAGCGCGATCTGACCGCCGAGGCTGTGGCCGAGGACGAACCGGGGCGCCCTGGGGAGGACCGATTCGACCAGGTCGAGCACGGCGTCGAGGTCGTTGACGAAGTCCTGGTAGCCGAAGTGGACCCCGCGCCGGGGCCGCGGCTTGTTCTCGCCCTGGCCGCGCACGTCGTAGGACACCACGGTCACGCCGAGCCGGTGCAGCTCGGCGACGAACCGCCGGTAGTAGCCGGCGGGCACGCCCATGGCCGGTGCCAGCACGGCGACCGGCGCGCTCGGGTCGTCCTGCTGCAACGCGCGCACCTTGATCCGGTATTGGCCCGCGGGGACCACGCCGAGCACGGGGGCGGGCGCGTCGATCTTCCGGGTCGTGACCTCATCCACGCGCACAGATTAACGGAACTAGCACGTTCCGTCTGTGTCCCCTATCGCAGTCTTCGCGGCCCGGTGTCCGGAACCGCCGCGGATTCGCCCAGCGACACCTTGGCCCCGGTGACCGCAGCACCGTTCGGCGAGGCCAGGACCGGCTGCAACACCAGCTGGCGCACCTCGGGCAGGTCCTCGGCCAAGGTCGCCACCCGCAGCACCAGGTCCTCCAGCGCGGACAGGTCGGCCGGCTCCACACCCCGGTACCCGACCAGCAGCGGCGCGGCCCGAGGGGCCCGCACCAGCGTGGCGACGTCGACATCGGTCAACGGCAGCGCGCGGTACGCCTTGTCCCCCAGCAGCTCGCTGGCCACGCCGGAGAGCCCGAACGAGACCAGCGTGCCGAACGACGGGTCGTCGATGAGGTCGATCACGCACGAGGTCCCGCGCCCGGCCATCCGCTGCACGTAGACCTCGTCGATCCCCGAGACCCGACGCACGTCGGCGTACGCCGTGCGCACCGCCTCCGGACTGCCCAGGTCCAGCCGGACCCCGACCAGGTCGTTGCGGTGCCGCAGCTTGGCGCTGGTGGACTTCAGCACCACCGGGTAGCCCAGCTCCTCGGCCGCGGCGATCGCGCCGTCGACGTCGGTGACCTTGCGGAAGGGCACCACCTCGATGCCGTAGCAACCCAGCAGGCGGACGGTGCGCTCGTCGCCGAGCTCGACCACGCCCTCGGCCAACCACTGCTCGACCAGCGAACGCGCCTGCTCGCCCTCCACCTCAGGCCGCACGAAGTGCCCCTTCGGCGCCGCACGCCACTTCGCGTAGCGGGTGACGCGGGCCAGCGCGAGCACCGAGCGCTCCGGGCTCGGGTACGACGGCACCGAGCCCTTGCCCGTGGTCCCGTCCGGTCCCGGCACCACCAGTTCGTCCGGCACGCCTTCGGCCGCCAGGAACGTGGTCACCACCGGCTTCGAGCGCGCGGCATCGGCCTCCTGCAGTGCGTTGCGCAGCGCCCGCGCGTAGGCGGTTCCGGGCACCGCCACCGGCGGGGCGAACACCGTGATCAGCGCATCGACGTCGTCGCGCAGGGCCGCATCGCGCACCGCTGCGGCGAACTCGTCCGGTCCGGCCACCGCCCCGACGTCGACCGGCTCGTGCGCCAGCTGCAGCCCCTGCGCCTGGGCCACGTCGGCGGCGATCATGCCCAGCGCCGAGGAATTGCCCACGATCGAGACCCGGTCGCCCTGCGGCAGCGGCTGGTGCGCGAGCAGCAGCGCGGTGTCGAACATCTGCGCCACCGACTCGACCCGGATCACGCCGGACTGCTCGAACAGCGCCTGCACGCTCGTCTCGTCGATCTCCACCGTGGTCGCCGCCAGGCCCGCGCGCACCGAGTTTCGGCCCGACTTGACCACCACGACCGGCTTGCTGCGGGCCAGCCGCCGGGCGAGCCGCCCGAACTTGCGCGGGTTGCCGAACGACTCCAGGTACAGCAGCACGACGTCCGTGGCCGGATCCGTCTGCCAGTACTGCAGCAGGTCGTTGCCGGACAGGTCGGCGCGGTTGCCCGCGGAGACGAACGTCGACAACCCGAGCCCGCGCTCGGTCGCGGTCTCCAGGATCGCCACGCCCAGCGCACCGGACTGGCAGAAGAACCCGGTGCGGCCACGTCCCGGCAGCTGCGGCGCGAGGCTGGCGTTGAGCCGGAACTCCGGATCGGGGTTGACCACGCCGAGCGCGTTGGGGCCCACCACCCGCATGCCGTGCACGCGAGCCGCGCGCACCATCTCGCGCTCGACCTCGCGCCCCGCCGGACCCGACTCGCTGAACCCGGAGGAGACGATGACCAGTGTTTTCACGCCCTTGGCCAGGCAGTCGTCGAGGACCTCGTTGACGCTGGCGGCCGGGATCGCCACCACCGCCAGGTCGACCTCGTCGGGGATGTCGAGCACCGAGGCGTAGGCCCGCACCCCGCGCACCGAGCGGTGCTCGGGGTTGACCGGGTAGACCGGGCCCGTGAAGTCCGCGGTGAGCAGGTTGGTCAGCACCGCGTGACCGATCTTGCGGTGATCCGTGGAAGCCCCGATCACCGCCACCGACCGCGGGCGCAGCAGGTTGTGCACGCTGCGCGCCTCAGCGGCCTGCTCCCTGGCTCGGGCCACCGCCACCGATTCCTCGGTCGGGTCGATGTCGAACTCCAGGTGCACGACGCCCTCCTCCATGGCTCGGCTGACCTGGTAGCCGGCGTCGCGGAAGACCCGAACCATCTTCGAGTTCTCAGCCAGGACCTCGGCCACGAAGCGCCGCAGACCGCGCTCCTGCGCCGCGGCCGCGAGGTGCTCGAGCAGGATCGAGCCCAGCCCGCGCCCCTGGTGACCGTCCTCGACGACGAACGCGACCTCGGCGGACTTCTGCTCACCGAGCCGATCGAAGCGGCCGACCGCGACGATGTCGTCGCCGAGCAGCGCGACCAGCGCGATCCGGTTGAGGTAGTCGACCTGCGTGAACCGCCGCACGTCGCGCTCCGGCATCCGCGGGTACGGGCCGAAGTAGCGGTAGTACCTGGTCCTGTCGCTGAGCCGACCGTGGAAGGCCAGCAGCTTGTCCTTGTCGGCCGGGACGATCGGCCGCAGGTGCACGGTGCCGCCGTCGGACAGCACCACGTCGGCTTCCCACTGCCGGGGGTAGTCCTGCTGCGGCCCGGCCTCCTCTCCCAGCACTTCGTCCACTTCGGATGCTCCTCAGTCGCGGCTGTCTGCCGGGTCCAGCCCGAGCAGCGGGAAAACCGCGTGCCGGGCGTCGCGGATCGCGGTGTCCACCGCCGAAGCGGTCACCCCGGTCCAGGGTTCGAAGGACGGGTCGGCCCCGTCCGACATCGACGTCGGCATCGGTACGTTCTGCGCACGCCGGACGGCGTACGCGATCCAATCCTCAGGGATGGTCGTCTCCGGCGCTACGTCCCGGTTCAGCAGCGTCGCCAGCAGGTGGGTCCACGCCCTGGGCACCACGCGGAACAGCGAATATCCCCCGCCGCCGAGCGCCAGCCACTTGCCGCCGGCGTAGCTCTCGGCGAGTTCGCGCAGGTCCTGGTAGGTCGCACGCTGCCCGTCGACCGTCATCGACAGGTCGGCGAGCGGGTCGTCGCGGTGCGCGTCGGCCCCGCACTGGGTGACCAGCACCTGCGGGCGGAACTGGTCGAGCACCGAGGGCACCACCGCGTGGAAGGCGCGCCGCCAGTCCGCATCACCGGTGCCCGGTGGCAGCGGGATGTTGACCGCCGTGCCGTCGGCGTTGCCCTTGCCGACCTCGGTGGCGAAGCCGGTGCCCGGCCACAACGTCACCGGGTGCTGGTGCAGCGAGATCGTCATCACGCGCGGGTCGTCGTAGAAGGCCGCCTGCACACCGTCACCGTGGTGCACGTCGACGTCGAGGTAGGCGATGCGTTCGACGCCCTGCTCCAGCATCCAGGCGATGGCCACCGAGCAGTCGTTGTAGACGCAGAACCCGGCCGCGTGATCGGCCATCGCGTGGTGCAGTCCCCCGGCGATGTTGACGGCGCGGTCGGCCTGGCCGGACACGATCTGCTCGGCAGCCTTGATCGACGCGCCCGCGATCAGGGCCGACGCCTCGTGCATCCGGTCGAAGACCGGGTTGTCGTCGGTGCCCAGCCCGTGCCCGACCTCCCAGCCGCTCAGCGGGGCCGAGCGAACGGCGGCCATGTACTCGGCGGTGTGCACCCGCAACAGGTCCCGTTCGGTGGCCGGCTCGGGCTTGAGCGTCTCCACGCCGTCGAGCAGGCCGAGCGCGTCGGCCAGCCGCATGGTCAGGTCCAGGCGGATCGGATGCAGCGGATGGTGCCCGCCGAGGTCGTACTCGAGCAGCGACTCGTCCCAGACCACGGCCAACTGAGAACCCATGGGCGGGACGCTACCCGCAGGAAGCCACCCGCCACAGGGTCTCGGCCGCGTGACCCGCCGAACCGGATCGATCTTGCGAGGGCCTCAGCCCGGGTCCGCACCGGTGGCCGCGGGCCGCGCGGGGTCCGCCGCCCAGTTCGACCACGAGCCCGCGTACAGCGCCGCCGGGTTGCGCGCGTCGGTGACGCCGGCGTGCTCCAGCGCGAGCAGCACCGAGCAGGCGGTCACGCCCGAGCCGCAGTAGGCGCCGACCGCGCTGTCGCCGGTCACGCCCAGCGCGGCGAAGCGCTCGGCCAGCTCTTCCGGAGAACGCCAGCGCCCCGACTCACCGGTGTGCTCGCTGAACGGCGCGTTGCGCGCTCCGGGGACGTGCCCGGCGCGCGGGTCCACCGGCTCGACCTCACCCCGGTATCGCTCCGGGGCCCGCGCGTCGAGCAGCACGCCGTCGCGAGCCAGGCCGGCCGCCTGGTCCGCGTCGATCACCGGCATCGCACCGGGCCGAACCCGGAATCCACCGTCATCGGGTTCGGGAACCTCGGTGGTGGTCGGCTTGCCCTCGGCGGTCCACGCCGCGTAGCCGCCGTCGAGGACGGCGACCGAGCGGTGACCGGCCCAGCGCAGCAGCCACCACGCCCGGGCCGCTGCCGAACCGTTGTCCGCGTCGTAGACCACCACGGGCCGGTCGGCGTCCACACCGGCCCGGCGGAGGACCTCCTGCAGGGCCGCCGGATCGGGCAGCGGATGCCGGCCGGCGGTGCTCGGCTCGGACGCCAGCTCGGCGTCCAGATCCACGAAAACCGCTCCGGGCAAGTGCCCCTCGGCGTAATCCTCCCGTCCCGGTGGTCCGAGCAGTGACCACCGCACGTCGAGCAGCGTCGGGTGCGGATCCGCACTCAGCGCGGACATGAGATCATCGGTACTGATCAAGGGATGCATGACGGCCTTTCGAAGCCCGCCGACGAGGTCGGTCATCAATCTTGGCTGTCAACTCCCCGGCCACTGACCGTTGTCGCTGGCAGCGACTAGCATCGTGGTTGGGACTTGAATGGGGAGCCGACGTGAACGATCTCATCGATACCACTGAGATGTACCTTCGCACCATTTACGACCTCGAGGAAGAGGGTGTGGTGCCACTCCGGGCCCGGATCGCCGAGCGCCTGGAGCAGAGCGGACCCACCGTGAGCCAGACGGTGGCCCGCATGGAGCGCGACGGTCTGCTGATGGTCGCCGAGGACCGCCACCTCGAGCTGACCAAGGCCGGTCGCGCCCGGGCGATCAGCGTCATGCGCAAGCACCGCCTCGCCGAACGGCTCCTCGTCGACGTGATCGGCCTCGAGTGGGAGCACGTGCACAACGAGGCGTGCCGCTGGGAGCACGTGATGAGCGAGGCCGTCGAGCGCAAGCTCGTCAAGCTCCTCGGTGGCCCCACCACGTCCCCCTACGGCAACCCCATCCCGGGACTCGACGACCTCGGTGTCGATCACGTCGAGAGCGCGGTCGACGGCGAGCTCCAGCGAGTCGACGAGATCGCACGCAACGGCGGTGGCCGCGCGGTCATCCGCCGCATCGCCGAGCACGTGCAGCTGGACCCCGACCTGATGACCGATCTCAAGGAGGTCGGCATCGTGCCGGGCAACGAGGTCGAGATCCTGTCGGTGGTCGGGGCGAACAAGCCGATCGAGGTACGCGGCCAGAGCGGTACCGCCGAGCTGACGTCGAGCATCGCGCACGCGGTCATGGTGACCGCCAAGTGACCGTCTCCGAACGCGCGGCGGAGCTGTTCGCCGCTGAGCACGGCCGCACCGCCAGCGCGGTGTGGTCGGCCCCGGGCCGGGTCAACCTGATCGGTGAGCACACCGACTACAACGACGGTTTCGTGCTGCCGATGGCGATTCCGCACCGGGTGGCGGTGGCCATCGGGCCGCGCGAGGACGGCAAGCTCGTGAGCGCGACGCTGGGCGACGACGGCGAGCTCCACCAGGGCGATGAGGTCGTCGTCGACGACCTCCGGCCCGGTTCCCACGCCGGCTGGTCCGCCTTCCCCGCCGGCGTCGCGTGGGCGCTGCGGGAAGCCGGTTTCCCCGTGCCCGGACTGAACCTGGTGATCGTCGGTGACGTCCCCACCGGCGCGGGCCTGTCGTCCTCCCACGCGCTGCAGTGCGCTGTTGCGCTGGCGTTGCTCGACCACCTGGGCCTGGCGCCGGGCGAGCCGGACGCGCCGGGCCTGGCGGAGATCGCTCGAATCGTGCAGCGCTCGGAGAACGACTACGTCGGCGCTCCCACCGGCCTGCTCGACCAGACCGCGTCGCTGCGCTGCGTCGAGTCCCACGTGCTGTTCTTCGACGTCCGCTCCGGCGAGGCCGAGCAGGTCCCGTTCGACCCGCGCAGCGCCGACCTGGAGCTGCTGGTCATCGACACCCGCGCGAAGCACTCGCACAGCGAATCCGGTTACGGAGAACGCCGGAAGGGCTGCGAGCGGGCGGCGGAGCTGCTGGAGGTCAAGGCACTTCGGGACGTCTCGGCGGCGCAGCTGCCTGCGGCGCTGGAGCAGCTTCCGGACGAGCTCCAGCCGCTGGTCAAGCACGTGGTCACGGAGAACGAGCGAGTGCTGTCCACCGTGGAGCTGCTGCGCTCCAGCGGTTACGCCGAGATCGGCCCGCTGCTCAACGCCTCCCACGCCAGCCTCCGCGACGACTACCGCGTCTCCTGCCTGGAACTCGACGTCGCAGCGGACGCAGCGGTGCAGGCCGGTGCACTGGGTGCGCGGATGATCGGCGGCGGCTTCGGCGGTTCGGCGATCGCGCTGATCTCCACCGCCGACCGGGAGCGGATCGAGTCCGCCGTCCGGTCCGCGTTCGCCGAGCGGAGCCTCACCGAGCCGCGCGTGTTCATCGCGATACCCTCCGCCGGTGCGGGACGGGACCTGTGACGAGCTCGTCGACCTCCGCTTCCCGCTGAATCGACTAGTTTTCCCACGGAAGGCAGTGCGCAGTTGAAGCTCCTGGTCACAGGCGGTGCCGGTTACGTCGGAAGCGTGTGCGCAGCACGCCTGGTGGAGGCGGGCCACGAGGTCGTCGTGGTCGACGACCTGTCCACCGGGCATGCCGACGCGATCCCGGACGGCTGCAAGTTCGTCGAGGCCGACATCGCCTCCGCGGCGAGCGAGCTGCTCGCGGAGCGGTTCGACGGTGTGCTGCACTTCGCGGCCAAGTCGCTGGTCGGCGAGTCCATGGAGGACCCGCAGAAGTACTGGCAGGGCAACGTCGTCACGTCGCTGCGCCTGCTGGATGCGATGCGCGAGCACGGCACGCCGCGACTGGTGTTCTCCTCGACGGCGGCGACCTACGGCGAGCCCGAGGTCTCCCCGATCACCGAGGACCTCGCGACGCGGCCGACCAACACCTACGGTGCCACCAAGCTCGCGATCGACCACGCGATCACCTCCTACGCGACCGCGCACGGCATCGGTGCGGTCAGCCTGCGGTACTTCAACGTCGCCGGGGCGCACGGCGCCTTCGGCGAGCGGCACACCGTGGAGACCCACCTGATCCCGATCGTGCTGCAGGTCGCGCTGGGTCAGCGCGAGCAGGTGCAGATCTTCGGCGAGGACTGGCCCACCGCCGACGGCACCTGCGTCCGCGACTACATCCACGTCACCGACCTCGCCGACGCCCACCTGCTGGCGCTGCAGAACGCCGAGGCAGGCCAGCACCGCATCTACAACCTGGGCAACGGCACGGGCTTCTCGGTCAAGCAGGTCATCGACACCTGCCGCGAGGTCACCGGGCACCCGATCCCGGCGAAGGTCGCACCGCGCCGAGCCGGCGACCCCGCAACCCTGGTGGCCTCCAGCCAGCGGGCGCGGGAGGACCTGGGGTGGCAGCCCCAGCGCGCCGACATCGGCGTGATCGTGCGCGACGCGTGGGAGTTCACCCGCGCGCGTCACGCGTCCTGATCGCTTCTTCCGCTTCTTCGCGCACATCAGCAGCCTCCGTCCTCGTCGAGCAGGAGCTGGGCGTCGTCGACCGAGTGCCGGGCGATGACGGCCAGCTCCGCGGGCGGGATTCCGGAGTCCATGGCTTGCCGGAGCAGGATGCCGAGTGTGTGTCCGGGCCTGGCCTTCTCGATGCGTTCCAGGGCCACACCCGCCAGCGCGCCCTCACCGCGCACGTAGGCCGAGAACGCCAGCAGCGCGGCGACCTCGGCGAGCTCGGGGTCCGGTGCCTTGCGCACGAGCGTCAGCCAGAGCTCCTCGGCCGGGCGCGCCAGTTCGCTCAGCGCGGTGCCCATCACGATGTCCCGCACGCGGGTGTCCGCGACGGCGTGCAGCACGCCCAGCAGGTCGTCCTCGGTGAGGGCGGAGCCTCCGGCGATGCGCTGGATCGCGCCGAAGACCTTGCGCAGGTCTTCGGTGACGCGTGACGGGTCGTAGGAGTCGATGGCCTCCTCGGCCAGCGCGTCGAGCTTCGCCGACCAGCGGCTGATCACCTCGTGCGATTCGGGCGCGACGAGTTCGCGCAGTTCGTCCCTGCTCCCGAAGGTCACCGTTCCCTCGGCGGCCATCACAGCTCCCATCGCGGATTCCTTCGGATCCGCGACGACTCCGCGGCAGCCCTCGTCGAAGTAGCACCGCCACTTCTCGCCGGCCGCGATCTCCGGCACGTGCAGCGCGTGAGCCGTCACGATCCCGGCTTGCAGCAGCGTTTTCCGGACCACGTCGATCAGGCCGAGCATCGGCGGCTCGGAGTCGGGGCCGGGCTCGTCGGACTCGTGGCACCTGCCGCCGCAACTCTCCGGGCAGCCCGAGTAGTTGGGTTTGTCCCCGACCACGACCAGGATCACGCCTTCGGCGTTGTTCCTGTTCAGGGGCCCTGTCAGCAGGAATTCGCCGAACGCGCAGGCGTTGGAGGGGCACGGCAGGTCCACGCGCATGGTCATGCCGAACTTCGGTGTGCCGGTCAGTTCGTGCAGCGTCAGCAGCACGAAGGAGTTGACCGGGTTGAACCCGATCATGTGCGGTAGCGCGGCGAGCACGTCACCGGGATCGCTCATCGATATCTGGGTGTTCAGTCGCGTTGTCATGCCACAACGATGGAGTCGAAAACCGGCTCGACGGAAGAGGTTTCGCGAATCTCTGGACAACTTAGTCCGCTGTGGACAGTTCAAGACCGAAACGCTCGGAACCCCACCGGTCAGCGACGATCGATCAGGCTAACTTCGCCACTCCATCGAAGGTTGCTCTGCGCTACCGCACCGAATTTCATGAAACCCGCTCACGAAATACTTCCGACGGCGGGAATCGAGATGCTGGTGCGCGCCAGGTCCAGCCGCAGCCCCGCGCCCGGTTTGGGGCGCAGCGTGAAGTCGCGGTCGCTGGAGAGCACCACCACGCCCAGCCGGTGCCCGGGTGCGAACACGTAGTCGTCGGGCTGCATGGTCACGGTGATCGCGTAGTTCTGCCCGGGCTCGATCGGCGTGGTGCGGTCCAGCGCCTCCCTGTTCTGCGGATCGGTCCACCCGCGGGTGACCACCGAGACCGAACCGTCCGGAGCCAGGTCGACCAGCAGAGCGGTCACGTTGGCCGCCGGGCGGTCGAAGGTCAGCGCCAGGTCAGCGCGCACCTCACCGCTGACCCGCGCCTGCTCGGCGAGCGGCTCGGTGAAGTAGGCCAGCCTGTTCGGCGAACTCGGTGCCGCCGCGAGCTCCTCGGCCAGCAGACCGGCGTCGTCGGTGAGGCCTTCCACCACCTCAGCGGCGGGGTTCGCAGCGCTGAGACCGCCTCGCTGCGGTCCACCCGCGCTCGGGCGCAACACCGTCTCGGCGGCATCCGGGGCGGGCCATTCGGGTTCCTCGGTCCAGCTGCCGTCCTCGCGTTGCACCGTCGCGCGCGGCTCGCCCTCGACGCCGTTGGGCACGTCGTGGAGGTAGCGGGTGAACCAGCGGTTCAGCGTCCGCAGCCACTCCTGCTCGCGCAGCTTGATCGGGTCGGTGTGGCCGGACTGGTGCCACCAGATCTTGTGCGGCACGTCGTGCTCCCGCAGCGCCCGGTACCACTGCGCGGCCTGGCGCGTCTTGACGTTCCAGTCGTTGAGCCCGTGCACCGACAGCACGGCCGCGTGCACCTCGTCGACGTCGTCGAGGTAGTTGCGCTCGTTCCAGAACCGGCTGTAGTCGCCGGTGATCCGGTCCTGCTCAGCGGTGAGGCCGTCGATCACCGGGCGGCACGGTTCCCGGTCGGCGCGGGTGTGGACGTACTCGGCCAGCACATCGGCGTCCTCGCCCTGGTAACCGCCGGGCGCGACCACGGCCCCGTCTGTTCGGTAGTAGTCGTACCAGTTCGAGATCGCGCCGATCGGGACGATCGCTTCGAGGCCTTCGACCCCCGTGGAGGCCACGGCGTTGGGCAGGGTGCCGTTGTAGGAGACGCCCATCATGCCGACCTTGCCGGTCGACCAGTGGGCTTGAACCGGCGCACCGCCGGCGTCGTGGCCGGGTGCGCGGCGGTTGAGCCAGTCCACCACGGACTTGGCGCCGATCGTCTCGTTCTCAGCACCGGTGGTCGGGCATCCCGTGGACTCCCCGGTCCCCAGCGACTCGGCGTAGACCACGGCATAGCCCCTGGCCAGCAGGTACTTCTCGTAGGCCCAGTCGATCTCGGCGGCGACGGCGACCCGCTCGTCGCCCGTCGTGCGGCGCATCGTGCGCGGGCCGCTCTGCTCCGGCACGTGCAGCTCGGTGTCGACGTTGTGGTTGGGCACGTCGTTGCCGCCCGAGAAGTACGGGCTGGCCTGGTAGGCCACCGGGACCCGCAGGCCTTGGTCCGACTCCTTCGGCCGCACCACCTGGACGTGCACCCGGTCCTGCTGACCGTCGTGGTCGCT
This sequence comes from Saccharopolyspora karakumensis, assembly GCF_004349225.1. Lineage (NCBI taxonomy): Bacteria > Bacillati > Actinomycetota > Actinomycetes > Pseudonocardiales > Pseudonocardiaceae > Saccharopolyspora > Saccharopolyspora karakumensis. The sequence goes on along the minus strand of NZ_SMLA01000005.1, from coordinate 127,963 downwards.
GTCGACGGGCGCGGTGACGAACAGGTCCTGGCGCACCGCCTGAGCCGGGTCGAACACCGGCTGCGCTTCACCGTCGGAGAACACCGGGCCCTGCGGCGGTTGGGCCGCCGCCGTGGACCCGACCAGGGGCAGGGCGAAGATCGCCGCGAGACAACCGGTCACAACGCGCCGCATGCAGGCTCCCGAATCTGGAAGAAGGACGAGACCAGCACTTTTCTTAGCGCGAAATGGGAAGTCAATCACCGATGCGGCGGGTTCCCGCCAGAACCACCCGGGCGGCAGTAAGGTCGAAGCGTCGGGACCGGAACCAACGAGGAGTACGCATGTCGATTCCGTCCAGCCTGCTGACCTCGGCCGGTTTGATCGGTGGCTTCGCGGTGGCTCGCGCCTCCCAGCACCGGCACTGGGGCGGAGTCGTCGCGGCAGGCGCAGGTCTGGGCGCGATGGAGGTCTGCCGCCGCCGCGCCGGTGTGGTCCCGGCACTGGCCCTGGGAGCGACCTACGGAACGGCACTGGCGGGCTCGCACCCGCTGGCGAAGAAGATCGGCGCCTGGCCCTCGGTGTTCGCCGTGACCGCCGCGACCGCGACCGCGGCCCACCTGCTCACGCGCCGCTGAGGAAGTCCTCGAACGTCGCCCGTCCGACGGCGCGGTCCGGGACGAGGTTCTCGCCGGCGCGCAACGCCCTGAACACAGCGCCCGGCGGCCTCAGCCGGAGCACCCGCCTGCGAAGACCACGGGCCTCGCAGTACGCGCGGGTCAGCTCCGCGTGGCCGCGCACCTGCGGTCCGCCCATGTCCGGCACCCGACCGGCAGGTGTCCCGTCCACCAGCTCGACCAGCCGCTGGGCGACCTCGTCCACCGCCATGGGCTGGAACCGCACGTCGGACAGCGCCGCGACCACCGGCGAGCGGCGTTGCACCGAGGCGATCGCGGCGATGAGGTCGTGGAACTGCGTGGTGCGCAGAACCGTCCACGGCAGGCCGGAACCCATCACCAGGCGTTCGGCTTCGAGCTTGGCCCGGTAGTAGAACAGCGGGATCCGGTCGATGCCGACGATGGAGATGTAGACCAGGTGCGGCCGACCCGACCGACGAGCCGCCTCGACGAGGTGTCGGGTGGCCACCGCGTCCTTGCCACCGTTGGTGGTGGCGCAGTGCACGATCGCCTCCGCGTCGCGGACAGCGGCCCCGATGCCCTCGCCGGTGCGCAGGTCACCGACCACTCGTTGCACCACCGGCCGACGGCTGAGCACGCGGACGTCGTGCCCGGCTCCGCGCGGCAACCCCACCACGACGCTGCCGAGCGTGCCCGTACCGCCGGTGACCAGGATCGATCGGCCCATGACTCGGTCCTCTCGTCATTGCGCTACTGGTGCCGGGGACGCAGCCGCGGGATCCAGGCCGGAACCGCGCTCCGGTAGCACTCGTAGTCGGCGCCGAAGCGGCGGACCAGCGCCGGTTCCTCTCGCCAGCGCACGTACGGAGCGACGAAGCACCACAGCACCAGCGGGTACAGCAGCGCCCACAGGCCTCCGAGCAGCAGCGGCTCGCCGATGAGCACCGCGAACAACGCCACGTACATCGGATTGCGCACGTGCCGGTACAGCCCGCCCACCACCAAGTGGTCGGGAGCTGCGACCGGGACCGGTGTCCCCCGGCCCTCCCGGACGAACCTGCTGAACGCGTGCACGAGGACCGCCGCACCCGCGAGGATCAGCGCACCTCCCAGCACCCGAGCCAGCCACCAGTGCGCGACGGGCTCCTGCCATCGGAAGCCCGTGAGCAGCCACGGCACGAGAACGGTGACCGTCCCCGGCCCGGCGACGAAGAACACGGCACTGCCGACGGTGGCCGATGACCTGCGCACGAGTCCCACCATGCCGCTTGTCGAGGGTCTGCACCAGCACCCACGTGGTCACCTCCGGCGCGCAGGCCCGCGTGCCGTCTCAAACCGGGTTGCAGGTGAGAGCTAGGCTGTTTGCCGACCCGTTACTCGACACGGCGAAGGAAACAACCGGTGCCTGATCCAGCTTCATCCATTGAAGAGCTGACCGCCCAGCGCGACCGCGCCCACCAGGAGTTCGCAGATCTCGTGGCGCGCGGCCTGAAACTGGATATCACCCGAGGAAAGCCATCGCCGAAGCAGCTGGACCTGTCCAACGAGCTGCTCGACCTCGCCAGCGGAACCGACGCCGACGGTGCTGACCTGCGCAATTACGGCGGGCTCAACGGCCTGCCCGAGCTGCGGGCGATCTTCAGCGACGACCTTCAGGTACCGGTGGACCAGCTGCTGGCGGCGGGCAACTCGAGCCTGGAGCTCATGCACGACGCCCTGGTCTTCGCGCTGCTCAACGGCGTGCCCGGTGGCTCCCAACGCTGGGTCGCCGAGCAGGAGATCGCGTTCCTGTGCCCGGTTCCCGGCTACGACCGCCACTTCGCGCTGTCGGAGCGGCTGGGCGTCAAGATGATCACCGTCCCGATGACGCCCGACGGCCCGGACATGGACGTCGTCGAGCGGCTGGTGGCCGAGGACTCCCGGATCAAGGGCATCTGGTGCGTGCCGAAGTACAGCAACCCGGACGGTGCCGTCTACTCCGACGAGACCGTGCGCCGGCTCGCCGGGATGAGCACCGCGGCGCCGGATTTCCGGATCTTCTGGGACAACGCCTACGCGGTGCACCACCTCACCGATGACGAGGCCGAGATCGCCGACGTGCTGGCGCTGTGCGCCGAGCACGGCAACCCCGACCGCGCGCTCGTGTTCGGCTCCACCTCGAAGATCACCTTCGCGGGTGCGGGCGTGGCGTTCTTCGGCTCCTCGCCTGCGAACGTCGAATGGTGGCTGGCCTCGACCTCCAAGCGCAGCATCGGCCCGAACAAGGTCAACCAGCGGGCGCACGCCCGGCTGCTGCGCGACGCCGCCGGCCTGCGCGAGCACATGCGCAAGCACGCCGCGCTGATCCGGCCGAAGTTCGAAGCCGTGGACAAGATCCTCAGCGCCGAGCTGGGCGGCACCGGGCTGGCCAAGTGGAGCAACCCGGCCGGTGGCTACTTCATCAGCCTGGAGGTCCCCGAAGGCTGCGCCAAGGCCGTCGTCGCCAAGGCCAAGGAAGCGGGTATCGCCCTCACTCCCGCCGGTGCGACCCACCCCTACGGGGACGACCCGACGGACTCGGTGATCCGCATCGCGCCGACCTTCCCGGAGCTCGCCGACGTCGAGGCCGCCACCGCGGGCCTGGCCGTCTGCGTTCGCCTCGTCGCCACGGAGAAGATCCTGGCCGAGAAGCAGTCCTGATCTGAACGCGACGAAGGCCGGTGCGGTTCCTCGGGAACCGCACCGGCCTTCGTCGTGGGAGCGGGGTTTCAGCTGGAAGCCTCGTCCTGGAGGACCAGCGGCCAGGCATCTTCGTAGTAGATCCCGGGTTCAGGAGGGACGGGTTCACCGGTGTCGGGGTCGACGCACCCGATGTCGAACGCCTCAGCGGCGCTCACCGGCCTGACCGTTCCGCCTTCGATGAACCAGCCGTACACGCGCTTGATCAGGAAGTCGCTGCCCTGGGCGTCGGTGAACGCGACCTCGTCGGTGAGCGAGTAGAGGACCAGCGACACCATCGTCCCCTCGCGCAGCAGATCGTCGAGGAAGCGCTCCACTTCGGGAGTGTCCAGGACCAGCTCACCGCGGTGGTCCAACACCGCCAGGGTGTCCACGGACCAGTCCGGAAACCCCGTCACGGTCAGGACGTGAACCCCCGGCGCGGCGAAAACCACCGCGTTCTTCAGCAAGCTTCGTGCCCGCATCTCCACCTCCGCGTGTCTCGGTGCGGACGAGAGTGCCGAACCCGAGGCTCACCGCTCGTCGTCTCGAGACCCCCACTTCGCGGCTCTCCCCCGAACGTGGGCACGGCTGCTGGGCAGATGCGGAAGGTGTTGACACGAAAGAAGTCCGGAGTGGGCGTGTTGGTCACGCCCACCCCGGACTTCGATCATTCAACGCTCAGGCTCAGCTGCAGCCCGAGGTGGAGCCGCAGCCCTCGCAGAGGTAGCAGGAGCCGGACGGGCGCATCTTCGTGCCGCAGGTCATGCACAGCGGCGCGTCGGCGGCCTTGCCCAGCTGGAGCTCGAGCAGCTCGGTGGAGCTGCCCGCGCGGACCTCCTGCTTGGACTCGGACTTCTCCTCGGCCTTCGCGTAGTCCACCGTGGACCGCATGGTGTCCAGGTCGACGTTGTCCGAAGACTGAGCCGGTTCCGTGTTGTTGACCTGGGCTTCCCGCTCGTCCACGGTGAAGATGCCCAGCTGGGCGCGCTTCTCGTAGGACAGGTAGTCCAGCGCCAGGCGGCGGAACAGGTAGTCCAGGACGCTGCTGGCCATCCGGATGTCCGGGTCGTCGGTCATGCCGGCGGGCTCGAAGCGCAGGTTCTGGAACTTCGAGACGTAGAACTCCAGCGGGATGCCGTACTGCAGACCCACCGAGATCGACATCGAGAAGGCGTCCATCACACCGGCCAGGGTCGAACCCTGCTTGCCGAGCTTGACGAAGATCTCGCCCAGCCCGTCATCGGGGTACGAACCGGCGTGCAGGTAGCCCTCGGCACCGCCGACGGTGAACGACACCGTCTGGCTCGGGCGCTTCTTCGGCAGGCGCTTGCGGACCGGGCGGTACTCGATCTGCTTCTCGACGACCTTCTCCGACTCGCCCTTGTCGCCCTTGCCGGCGGACAGCGGCTGGCCGACCTTGCAGTTGTCGCGGTAGATCGCCAGCGCCTTCAGGCCCAGCTTCCAGCCCTCGAAGTAGAGCTCCTCGACCTCTTCGACGGTCGCCGACTCCGGCATGTTCACCGTCTTGGAGATCGCACCCGAGATGAACGGCTGCACGGCGGCCATCATCCGCACGTGGCCCATCGGCGCGATCGAGCGCTCGCCCATCGCGCAGTCGAAGACCTCGTAGTGCTCCTGGCGCAGACCAGGCGCGTCAACGACGTGACCGTGCTCGGCGATGTACTCGACGATCGCCTCGATCTGCTCTTCCTGGTAGCCCAGGGCCTGCAGGGCGCGCGGGACCGTCTGGTTGACGATCTGCATCGAGCCGCCGCCGACCAGCTTCTTGAACTTCACCAGCGCCAGGTCGGGCTCGACACCGGTGGTGTCGCAGTCCATCATCAGGCCGATGGTCCCGGTGGGGGCCAGCACCGACGCCTGGGCGTTGCGCCAGCCGTTGCGGCTGCCGATCTCGAGACCCTGCTGCCACACCTCGGTGGCGAGCTTGTGCACGGTCTTGTCGTTGTGGTGGTAGGTGCGCACCAAGTCGTTGGCGGCGGCGTGCTTGCGCATGACCCGCTGGTGGCCCTCGGCGTTGCGGGCGTAACCCTCGTAGGGGCCGACGACACCGGCGAGCTCGGCCGAACGCTTGTAGGCAGTACCGGTCATCAGCGAGGTGATCGCCGCCGCCAGCGCACGACCGCCGTCGGAGTCGTAGGCGTGGCCGGTGGCCATCAGCAGCGCGCCGAGGTTGGCGTAACCGATGCCGAGCTGGCGGAACTTGCGGGTCGTGACGCCGATCGACTCCGTCGGGAAGTCCGCGAAGCAGATCGAGATGTCCATCGCGGTGATGACGAACTCGACGGCCTTCTCGAACAGCTCGGCGTCGAAGGTCAGGTCATCGCGCAGGAACTTCATCAGGTTCAACGAGGCCAGGTTGCAGCTGGAGTTGTCCAGGTGCATGTACTCCGAGCACGGGTTGGACGCGGTGATCCGGCCCGTCTCCGGCGAGGTGTGCCAGTCGTTGATCGTGTCGTCGTACTGGATGCCCGGGTCGGCGCATTCCCACGCGGCCTTGGCCAGCTTGCGGAACAGGTCGCGGCCCTTGACGGTGTCGATCACGTCGCCGTCGGTGCGGGAGCGCAGGCCGAAGTCGTTGTCGCTCTCGACCGAGCGCATGAACTCGTCGGAGACGCGCACCGAGTTGTTGGCGTTCTGGTACTGCACCGAGTTGGAGTCCGCGCCGCCGAGGTCCATGTCGAAACCGGCGTCGCGCAGCGCGCGGATCTTGTGCTCCTCGCGCGCCTTGGTCTCGATGAACTCCTCGACGTCCGGGTGGTCGACGTCGAGCACGACCATCTTGGCCGCGCGGCGGGTCGCGCCACCGGACTTGATGGTGCCCGCGGAGGCGTCGGCACCGCGCATGAACGAGACCGGACCGGAAGCGGTGCCGCCGGAGGACAGCAGCTCCTTGGAGGAGCGGATGCGGGACAGGTTCAGCCCGGCGCCGGAACCGCCCTTGAAGATCAGGCCCTCTTCCTTGTACCAGTCGAGGATCGACTCCATCGTGTCGTCGACCGACAGGATGAAGCAGGCCGAGACCTGCTGGCGCGAGCTGGTTCCCACGTTGAACCAGACCGGCGAGTTGAAGCTGAAGACCTGGTGCAACAGCATGTAGGTCAGCTCGTGCTCGAAGATCTCCGCGTCCTGGTCGGTCGCGAAGTAGTCGTTCTCAACGCCGGAGGCGACGTAGGTCTTCACGACGCGGTCGATCAGCTGCCGCAGGCTGCCCTCCCGCTCATCGGTGCCGACGGCACCGCGGAAGTACTTGCTGGTGACGATGTTGACCGCGTTCAACGACCAGAAGTCGGGGAACTCGACCCCGCGCTGCTCGAAGTTGACCGAACCGTCCCGCCAGTTGGTCATCACCACATCGCGACGCTCCCACTTGACGTCGTCGTAGGGGTGCACCCCCTCGGTGGTGTAGACGCGCTCGACCCGGATGCCCTTGCGAGCATCTGCTTCCGGCTCCCCCGCTGCGCCGGCCGGGCTACCGACGGTCTCTGTCATGACCTGCCCCTTTTCCTTCTTCATCGCTCGCTCAGTCGCTCGTCGCGTTTCGTCGGCCCCGTCCGGGCTCCCCGTCCGGTTCGGTCGTGACTCTGTTCTCTTCGCCGTCCCCGCCCGGGACTGCGAATGGCCTTTCGCGCTTCCGCCCCCTCTGCGGGACGCGCGCCGTCGCGGCTTGCTCAACCGCCGCACTCCACGTCTAGTTGCTCGCCGTCCCGCGGTGACTCCCTCGCAGCCCGCAGGTCGGTAATTTCCTTCTCGAAGTCCTCCACCGAGGAGTACGCGCGGTAAACGCTCGCGAAGCGCAGGTAGGCGACTTCGTCCAGTTCCCGCAGCGGACCGAGGATGGCCAGCCCGACTTCGTGGCTGGGCAGCTCGGCGACGCCGGAGGACCGGATCGCCTCCTCCACCTGGTGCGCCAACTGCTGCAGCGCGTCCTCTTCTACAGGACGGCCCTGACAGGCACGGCGGACACCGGTGACCACCTTCTCCCGGCTGAAGGGCTCGGTGACGCCCGACCGCTTCACAACCGACAACACCAGCTCTTCGATCGTCGTGAACCGGCGACCGCACGCCGAGCACGAGCGTCGGCGGCGGATCGCCTGGCCGTCCTCCACTTCGCGCGAGTCCACGACCCTGGAGTCATCGCCGCGGCAGAACGGGCACCGCACCGGCCAATCACCCCCTTCCCCCTTGGAGGTCGTCAGCCGGTCCACCGGCCCGCGACCACGTACGTCCACGGGGTACCCAGAACCCTGGAAGCCCAATCTATGGACTAACCACATGGACGTAACTACTAGATGTTGTGGTCGACTTTAAACCCGCGCCGGACCGCGTTGCAAACCGACACACCTGTGTCGCCCAGCCGGATGACGCACCCCTCGCCCCAGCTGGGAAAACCCGGCGAACCACAACATCTTGGGGTTCGGTCAGCTATCGACCGGCACCACCAGGAATCGGCCCGCTTCCGCGGAAGGCGCCCCGAGACCGTTCAGCTCGACGATGCGATCGACCGCCGCGCGGGGGTCCGCATCGGGCGCCATGCGCGTCGCGATGCCCCACAAAGTGTCCCCCGTTCGCACCTGCACAACGGTGGTACCTCCCGCCACCGGCGCGTCGCCCGACCCGAACAGCCCCACCAGCACCACCGCGAGGAAGGCCGCGGCGGCGACACCGGAGAGCACGAGCCACTCGCCGAGTCTGCCCTTCTCCAGCGCCGGCCTGGCGCACGATCTGGCTTCGGCGGCCTGCACGCGACGCCGAGCCTCGACCACCCGCCCATGTGGGCGATGAGCCTCGGCCCGACGCAGGGGCGACACGATCGGCTCGACTTCCGGCCGACCGGCGAGCGACTCCCGCTCAACAGGCCGAACTCGCCGTACTGTGTCGATGAACGTGGTCATGTCGCCTCCCGCGCGGAACGATGGTCGAAAGGTTGTTCGATCGAACCTCCGTGCGATTGTGTACCAAGAGTGGCCTTCAGCGCGAGACCCTGGGCCAAAATTAACTCGAACAGGTGTTTGATCTCCGTGTTTACCGCGTCTACTGTGGAAAGCGAGCAGCGGACGGCGAACACCGGTGACCAGATCCGGGGCGGCACACCGCTCGATGAAGACCAGCACCGCAGTTCACACGGATTCAGGAGGCAGCGGTGGCGAGAAATGCGACCGGCTCTATCGGGGGCCGCGTAGACGACATCAAGGACTCCCCTGCCGAGGTGGACACCGTGCCAGAGCAGGCCACCGCGGCCGAGGAGCTCAGCGACCGCCAGCTCAAGGTGCTGGAGGCCATCCGGGAGTGGATGAGCGAGCACGGCTATCCACCCAGCGTCCGGGAGATCGGTGACGCGGTGGGCCTGACGTCGACCTCCTCGGTCGCCTACCAGCTGCGCGTGCTGGAGCGGAAGGGCTTCCTGCGCCGGGACCCGCACCGGCCGCGCACCGTGGGCGTGCTCGTCGGCGGCGAGCCGGAGAACGAGGCTCAGGCGAAGCCGGCCTACGTCCCGGTCGTCGGTCGCATCGCGGCGGGCGGTCCGATCCTGGCGGAGGAGTCCATCGAGGACGTCTTCCCGCTGCCCAAGGAGATCGTCGGCGACGGAACCCTGTTCCTGCTGAAGGTCGTCGGCGACTCGATGATCGACCTGGCCATCACCGATGGCGACTGGGTCGCCGTCCGCCAGCAGCCCGATGCCGACAACGGCGAGGTCGTCGCGGCGATGATCGACGGCGAGGCGACGGTGAAGACCTTCAAGCGCACCGACGAGCACGTCTGGCTGATGCCGCACAACTCGGCCTACGAGCCGATCCTGGGTGACGACTCCCAGATCCTCGGCAAGGTCGTGGCGGTCCTGCGCCGCCTCTGATCGAGGTGGTCAGGAGCGCTTGCGGCGCCAGCTGACGAGGTAGACCAGCAGGGCGGCGATGACTCCGGCGAACAGCAGCGCGCGGCCGGTGGACATGCCGCCCTCCTCGGTCGCGGGCTGGGCCTGGTCACCGTCACCGCCGGACGGCGCGGGCCGATCGGTGGCCGTCTCAGCGGACGGGTCGCCGTCCGCCCCGGCGACGCGGCGAACCGCTTCGCCGCCCTCCGAACCGGACAGCAGACTGCCGTCAGGTTCCCAAGCGATGGCTTCGCCCTGCTCCTCGTCCGGGAGCGGGATCCGCACCGGTACGCCCTTGAGCGCTTCGAGCACGTCCCCGTTCGGCGAGCGGTAGACGTAGGCCTCGGTGTAGGTGCGCAGTGCCACCAGCGTGCCGTCCGCGCTCACCGACCCACCGGTGACCAGGACCGAACCCATCGATCCGTCGAGCGGTCCGCCCGGGGTCTTGGTCGCGCGCAGGGACACCGAGCCGACCCGTTCCATCGGGACCGTCCGCCCCGGGTCCAGCGGCTCCGCGGGCCGGTACACCCCGGCCCAGCCGAGCGGCTCCTTGGTGACGACGTACGGCACGCCGGCCCGATCCAGCAGCAACGCCTCGGCGTCGTGCGGGCTGTCCGGATAGGACATGCGGTACAGCGCGGAACCGCCGTTGCGGTCCAGCACGTGCAGCGCGACGTTCTCCCGCTTGTGCCGGTTGTCGCCGGTGTCGGCCAGCCAGAGAGCTCCGTCCGGAGCCAGCGCCAGGTCCTCGACGTCGTAGGGATCGCTGTCGCCGGTGCGTTGCGAGCGGACCTCGCAGGTCCGCGGGTCGAGCACGAAGGCACGCGCCCTCGACCCGCTGTCGTTGACGGCGTACCAGCTGTCCCCGTCGGAGGCCAGGCCGGACAGCTCGGAGAGCCCGGATTCCTCGATGGTGCACAGCTCGACCGGAGCCGACTGCGCGTGCGCGGGCGCGCCGGAGAGGATCGCGCAGGCGAAGAGCAGCGCGACCCCGGTCAGGCCGCCGGCTCGGTCAGGCCGCACCGTTGGCCGCGAACGGCTCGATGAGCGAGGCCAGGTCCGGTCGGACCTTGGCCTGGATCCGCGTGCCCTCGGGAGTGTGCTCCTCCTCGACGACCTCGCCATCGCTGTGCAGCCGCGCCACCAGGTCACCCCGCGTGTAGGGGATCAGGGCGTCGACGAACACCTCCGGACGCGGCAACCGGTCGGCGATGATCTCGCGCAGGCGCTCGATGCCCTTGCCGCTGTGCGCCGAGACGAACACCGCCTCCGGCAGCAGGCGGCCCAGTTCGGCCATGCGCGTCGCGTCCACCGAGTCGATCTTGTTGACGACGAGCAGCTCCGGCGGCATCTGCGACTTGTGCTCCGCGGAGATCTCGCTGAGCACCTCGCGCACAGCGGCGACCTGCTCGTGCGGCGACCCCTCGGAGCCGTCGACGACGTGGACCAGCAGGTCCGCGCTGGCGACCTCTTCGAGGGTGGAGCGGAACGCCTCGACCAGCTGGTGTGGCAGGTGGCGCACGAACCCGACGGTGTCGGTGAGCGTGTGCGGCTGGCCGTCGGGCGTGACCGCCTTGCGGGTGGTCGGGTCCAGAGTCGCGAACAGGGAGTCCTCGACCAGGACACCGGCACCGGTCAACGCGTTGAGCAGGCTGGACTTGCCGGCGTTGGTGTAGCCGGCGATGGCCACGCCGGGGACCTCGTTGGACTCGCGGCGGCTGCGCTTGGTGCCGCGGACCGTCTTCATCGCGGCCAATTCCTTGCGCAGCTTGCTGATGCGCTTGTGGATGCTCCGGCGGTCGGTCTCCAACTTGGTCTCACCGGGACCACGGGTGCCCACACCGCCGTTGGCGCCCGCCCGGCCACCGGCCTGACGGGACATCGTTTCACCCCAGCCGCGCAGTCGCGGCAGGAAGTACTGCAGCTGAGCGAGCTCGACCTGCGCCTTGCCCTCCTTGGAGCGGGCGTGCTGGGCGAAGATGTCGAGGATCAGCGCGGTGCGGTCGACGACCTTGACCTTGAGCTTCTCCTCCAGCTGGCGGAGCTGACCGGGCGAGAGCTCACCGTCGCAGATGACCGTGTCAGCGCCGTTGGAGGCGACCAGGTCGCGCAGCTCGCGGACCTTGCCTGAGCCGATGTAGGTACCCGGGTCGGGACGGTCGCGCCGCTGGATGATGCCTTCGAGCACCTCCGAACCAGCGGTCTCGGCCAGGCGGGCGAGCTCGGCGAGCGAGGCGTCGGCGTGCGCGGCGTCGCCCTCGGTCCAGACGCCCACCAGCACGACGCGCTCCAGCCGCAGCCGCCGGTACTCGACCTCGGTGATGTCCTCGAGCTCGGTGGACAGCCCGGAGATCCGCCGCAGCGAGGCGCGGTCTTCCAGCTCCATCTCGCCGGTGGAAGGCTCACCACCGGCCAGGATCGGTTCGAATTCGTCGCCGTCGGCCATGTCCTGGTCCACGGCGGCGTCGTGGTCGAGCTCTGGGGATGCGGTCAAGGAATCTCTCATCTCACGTTCACTGTCCCACGCTGCGCGACCCATTTTCACTCGCTGCGCTTGCCCGAGCCCGTCCGCGCAGCGCTGAACTGCGGGTTCGGGATCGTCGAAGAGGCTGTCACGGGTTCTGCCACCAGTCGGGGTCCAGGCGTCCTCCGCCGACCAGCACGGCAGGACCGGTCAGGGTGGAACCGCTGGCGGTGATCTCCACCTCGACGGTGCCGCCGGGGATGTGCACCACCCGGCGACCGGTTGTCTGACCTGCGGCGTGCAGGGCGGCGGCGGTCGCGGCGACCGTGCCGGTGCCGCAGGAGCGGGTCTCGCCGACACCGCGCTCGTGCACCCGCATCCGCACCTCGTCACCGCCGAGAGGCCGCACGAACTCGACGTTGACGCCGTCGGGGAACAGGTTCACGTCGTGCGGCGGGGCCGCCCCGAGGTCGAGGGCGTCGAGATCGTGGTCTCCGACGCAGGCCAGGTGCGGGTTGCCGACGTCGACGGCCACGCCGGCGAAGGTCGCCCCGTTCACCGCCGTGGTGGACTCGCCGAAGATCTTGGCCTGCCCCATCTCGACGGTCACCCGGCCGTCCTGGTGGGTGTGCACCGGGCGGATGCCCGCGCGGGTGCCGACCAGGAGGTCCCCGGACGGGGCGAGGCCGGAGGCGACGAGGTAGCGGGCGAACACGCGCACGCCGTTGCCGCACATCTCGGCGATGGATCCGTCGGCGTTGCGGTAGTCCATGAACCACACGTCCGAGGGGACGTCGGCCGGGGCGTCGGTCAGGTTGCCCGCGCGGATCACCCGCAGCACACCATCGGCACCCAGACCGCGCTGCCGGTCGCACAACGCGCGCACCCGGTCGCCGGTGAGCTCCAGCTCACCGTCCGGGTCGGGCAGGATGACGAAGTCGTTCTGGGTCCCGTGGCCCTTGATGTACTCGGGTCCTCCGAAGGCGTGCACGTCGCCAGTCTACGGATTCACCAGGGCACGGACATGGTCGGCAAGCTCGGGGTCCGCGGCGTCGAGCCAGTTGATGCGCTCGTCGCGGCGGAACCACGAGCGCTGCCGCCGGACGAAGCGGCGCGTCAGCCGTGCGGTCTCGGCCGCAGCGGCGGTCATGTCGTCCGCGCCGTCGAACTCGGCGAGCACCTGCTGGTAGCCCAGCGCACGGCTGGCGGTGCGGCCGTGGCGCAGGCCCTGCTCCTCCAGTCGGCGCACCTCGTCGACCAGGCCGGAGTCGAACATGCGGGTCACGCGCTCGTCGACGCGATCGTCGAGGTCCTCGGCTGGCCGGTCCAGGCCGACCAGGACCGTGCCGTAGCGGGGCGGGCCCGGGGTGGGCAGGTTCGCCGAGAACGGCTCGCCGGTGATCTCGATGACCTCCAGCGCACGCACGATGCGACGTCCGTTGCTGGTCAGGATGGCCGCCGCGGCGGCGGGGTCGAGTTCGGCGAGCCTCCGGTGCAGCGCGACCGGCCCGAGCTTGGCCAGCTCGTCCTCGTACTTCTGCCGCACCTGCGGGTCGGTCCCGGGGAACGTCAGGTCGTCCACGACCGCCTGCACGTAGAGGCCCGACCCGCCCACTAGGATCGGGGTGCGACCGCGCGCGAGCACGTCCTCCAGGACGGTGCGGGCCGCTCGCTGGTACGCGGCGACCGAGGCGGTCTCGGTGACGTCGAGGACGTCGAGCTGGTGGTGCGGGACGCCCCGCCGCTCGTCGGGGGTCAGCTTGGCGGTGCCGATGTCCATCCCGCGGTAGAGCTGCATCGCGTCGGCGTTGATCACCTCGCCGTCGAACCGCTCGGCGAGCAGCACGGCGAGGTCGGACTTTCCGGTGGCGGTGGGCCCGACGACGGCGACGGGGTGCGGGAGCGAAGACACACCAGAACTCTAAGCGCCCACTGCCCGGTTCCGTCCGCCCGGAGCGGGTCGTGGCGCCACTCGCAGCGGTGCGCGATCTGAATCGCGTCGGGCCGGATGGATCTGAACCAACGACCACCCATTCGGCGTTCAAATCCGTCAGACTGGACACGGCGCGCGAACAGGCGCCCCGCAACCGCTCGGCTTCGGCGCCGGCGAGCACGACCAGCGCGAGGACCGGCAGCGGCGGGTGCGGCACGACGACACGGGTGATCGCACTCGTGCACGGCATGGGGTCACGGGCGAGTTGGCTGGAGCAGGTGGTCGCGCACTGCGGCGGATCGAACCGATGCGAGGCATCGGCACCCTGCTCGCTGCCGCCACACGGGTGACCGATGACAATGAAGCCGTGCAGGTCACGAGGTCCCGAGGTTTTAGCCGGGCACCGATTCGGGTATGGAGTACCGAATCGGCTGTTGACCTGTTTGAATGCGCCAGCGGAGGCCGGACCATCCGACGGTTCGGGCTGACGCTTGCTGGGCCCCGCCGACGCGGGGCGCCCGTGGCCGACACGGGCATCGGAGCGGGCACGCAAGGAGGAAGCCGGCCATGACGCACCAGGACACGACCCCCGAGTCGGTCGCCAGCAAGGCGGTCGCGGACTCGACCAGCAGCAACACCGGGTCACCCGCGGTCGCGCCCGCAGTACCGAAGGCTTCCGCGGATCCCACCCAGTGGGGCCGGGTGGACGCCGACGGCACGGTGTACGTGAGCACCGCCGACGGTGAGCGGGCGATCGGTTCCTGGCAAGCCGGTGATGCGGCCGAAGGCCTCGCCCTCTACGCGCGCAAGTTCGACGACATGGTCACCGAGGTCGAGCTGCTGGAGACCCGGCTGGGCACCCACGCCGGCGAGCCCAAGCACACGCTGACCAGCGCCAAGCACCTGCAGGAGTCGTTGGCCGAGGCCGCGGTGGTCGGCGACCTGGCCGCCCTGGGCGCCCGCATCGAGCACCTGCTGGCCCGCGCCGAGGAAGCGGTCGAGGGCGCCAAGCACGAGAAGGAGCGCGCTCGCGCCGAGGCGATCGCCCTCAAGGAGGCGCTGGTCGCCGAGGCCGAGGAGATCGCCCACGAGGCGACGCACTGGAAGTCCGCCGGTGACCGGCTGCGCCAGATCCTCGACGAGTGGAAGAAGGTCCGCGGCGTCGACCGCAAGACCGACGAGCAGCTGTGGCGGCGGTTCTCCAAGGCCCGCGACGCCTTCAGCCGCCGTCGCGGCTCGCACTTCGCCGAGCTGGACCGCCAGCGCGCGGCGGCCAAGGCCCACAAGCTGGAACTGGTCGAGGAGGCCGAGTCGCTCACCGAGTCCAGCGACTGGGGCGACACGGCGAACCGCTACAAGCAGCTGATGGCCGACTGGAAGGCCGCCGGTCGCGCGCCCAAGGACAGCGATGAGGCGCTCTGGCAGCGCTTCCGGGCTGCGCAGGACCGGTTCTTCAGCCGCCGGTCGGAGGCGTTCTCCGAGCGCGACGCCGAGTTCGCCGCCAACGCCAAGCTCAAGGAGGAGCTGCTGGTCGAGGCCGAGCAGATCGACCCGTCGGCTGACCTGAAGGCCGCGCAGGCGCAGCTGCAGCGGGTGCAGGAGCGCTGGGACGAGATCGGCAAGGTGCCGCGCGAGCGGATGCGCGAGCTGGAGGGCAGGCTTCGCGGCGTCGCCGACAAGGTCCGCGACGCCGTCGACGCGCAGTGGCGCCGCACCGACCCGGAGGCCCAGGCCCGCGTCGACCAGTTCCGCGGCCGCGTGGAGCAGTTCGAGGCCCAAGCGGAGAAGGCGCGCGCCTCGGGCGACGAGCGCCGGGCGAAGAAGGCCGACGAGCAGGCCGCCCAGTGGCGCGAGTGGCTGCACGCAGCGGAACAGGCCATCGCCGACCGCTGACCTGCGCGAAACGACGACGCCCGCACCGGACTCGGTGCGGGCGTCATCGCTCTGCGGACGAGTGCGGTGCGAACCGTCCGGTCAGGACGCGGACCAGGACCTCTCAGGACTCAGTCGCGGGACCAGACGATGCGCATCCACTGGATCGCCAGGACGGCCATGCAGACGACCGCGAGCACCAGGCCGAGGCCGGGTCCCGCCTGACCGCTGGTCTGGCGGGACCAGATCGCGATCACACCTTCGAAGGTGACCACGAGTCCGGCGACACCGGCCAGGAAGGCCGCACCCCAGCGTCGGGTGATCAGCGCCAACGCGCCGAAGCCCAGGCCGACGATCGCGGAGTTGATCGCGAACAGGCGTGGCAGCAGACCCACCTTCAGCGACGGATCCGCCTGCCCGGTCAGCACCTCCCAGCCGGGACTGGCACCGACCCACGGCAGCAGCGAGCTCACCACGAGCGCCAGCATCACCGTGGCGATGACCAGCGCCTTGACCCCCGGGTCGAAGCGCCGCAGCACCTCACCGCGGCTCTTCACGTCCTGTTCCTCGCTCAACACGCACATCCCTGCTGCGCCGCCGGCTGCGGAGCCGGGGCACCGATGGAGGGCAGCCCGAGGCTGACCCCGGAGGTCTTGGGGCGCACGCCCTCTTCCCAGTGGTCGCCCGCCCGGGTGCGGCGGTGGCCTGAGATGTCGGCGTCAGCGACCAGGTGGTGCGGGGCGGCGCGGGTGATCGTGGTGCGCACGAGGTCGCCGGGCCGGATCTCGCCGTCGAGCGCGCCGGTGGGCGTGAAGTGCACCAGGCGACCGTCGAGGGCGCGGCCGGAGAGCCGGTGGGTCTCGGCGTCCTTGCGCCCCTCCCCTTCGGCGACCAGCAGCTCGACCTCGCGGCCGACGATCTTCTTGTTCTCGTCCCAGGAGATCTCGTTCTGCAGCGCGACCAGGCGGTCGTAGCGCTGCTGGACGACCTCCTTGGGCAGCTGGTCGGGCATGTCCGCGGCGGGCGTGCCCGGTCGCTTGGAGTACTGGAAGGTGAAGGCGCTGGAGAACCGGGCGCGGCGCACGACCTCCATCGTGCCCTCGAAGTCCTCCTCGGTCTCCCCGGGGAAGCCGACGATGATGTCGGTGGTGATGGCCGCATCCGGCATGGCCGCGCGGACCTTGCCGACGATGTCGAGGAAGCGCTCGCTGCGGTAGGAGCGGCGCATCGCCTTGAGGACGCGGTCCGAGCCGGACTGCAGCGGCATGTGCAGCTGGGGGCAGACGTTGGGCGTCTCGGCCATCGCCTCGATGACGTCGTCGGTGAAGTCGCGCGGGTGCGGCGAGGTGAAGCGGACTCGCTCCAGGCCCTCGATCTCGCCGCAGGAGCGCAGCAGCTTGCCGAAGGCGAAGCGGTCGCCGAACTCCACGCCGTAGGCGTTGACGTTCTGACCGAGCAAGGTCACCTCGAGCACGCCTTCGGAGACCAGCGCCTCGACCTCGGAGAGGATCTCGCCCGGGCGGCGGTCCTTCTCCTTGCCGCGCAGCGCGGGCACGATGCAGAAGGTGCAGGTGTTGTTGCAGCCGACCGACACCGACACCCAGCCGGAGTAGGCGGAGTCGCGGCGGGCCGGGAGCGTGGACGGGAAGACGTCCAGCGACTCCAGGATCTCGACCTCGGCCTCCTGGTTGTGCCGCGCGCGTTCCAGCAGCGTCGGCAGCGAACCGAGGTTGTGGGTGCCGAAGACGACGTCGACCCAGGGCGCCTTCTTGACGATCGTGTCGCGGTCCTTCTGCGCGAGGCAGCCACCGACGGCGATCTGCATGTTCGGGTTGACGTCCTTCTGCGGACGCATGTGGCCGAGCGTGCCGTAGAGCCGGTTGTCGGCGTTCTCGCGCACGGCGCACGTGTTGAACACGACCACGTCAGCCGGCATCTCCCGACCGTTGTCGGCCCGCGCGTACCCGGCGTCCTCCAGCATGCCCGCGAGCCGCTCGGAATCGTGCACGTTCATCTGGCAGCCGAAAGTGCGGATCTCGTACGTCTTCGTGCTCACGGTTCCACGGTAGCGCCTGGTCAGATCGCCGATTCACCCGCCTGGACCGATGATGGAGCGGGAGGAACCCGCCCCGGTTGATTACTGAACGCAACGAACGGCCTGAAATACCGGACACGGTAGGCGGTCAGGCGGACGACGCTAACTCCGTTGCGTAACGGAGTTGAAACAACGTATCGATCCCAACCTCTGGACTCCGCAGCCACGACAGGCTTAAGTTTCGGCCAACGAAAATCCACATACGACGCATTCGGGAGCACTGGATGACCGCAGCCCCCACGGACGTTCCGATGATCCGGATGTCCGCGGTCGACAAGTTCTTCGGCTCACTGCACGTGCTGCGGTCGATCGATCTCGAGGTGCCCAAGGGACAGGTCGTCGTGGTCCTGGGCCCGTCCGGCTCCGGGAAGTCGACGCTGTGCCGGGCCATCAACCGGCTGGAACCGATCAACGAGGGGTCCATCGAGATCGACGGCGTGCCGCTGCCGGTCGAAGGACGAGCGCTGGCCGAACTGCGCGCCGACGTCGGCATGGTCTTCCAGCAGTTCAACCTCTTCGCGCACAAGACGATCCTGGAGAACGTCACGCTCGGGCCGATCAAGGTCCGCGGGCAGAGCCGGGACGAGGCCCAGCGCGACGCGATGACGCTGCTGGAGCGGGTCGGCATCACCGACCAGGCTCAGAAGTACCCGGCACAGCTCTCCGGCGGCCAGCAGCAGCGGGCGGCGATCGCCCGGGCGCTGGCGATGAAGCCGAAGGTCATGCTCTTCGACGAGCCGACCTCCGCGCTGGACCCGGAGATGGTCAACGAGGTGCTCGACGTGATGACCGGTCTCGCTGAAGAGGGCATGACCATGGTCGTCGTCACGCACGAGATGGGTTTCGCACGCCGCGCCGCGCACCGCGTGCTGTTCATGGCCGATGGCGAGGTCGTCGAGGACGCCGAGCCCCAGAAGTTCTTCAGCGAGCCGAAGAGCGACCGGGCCAAGGACTTCCTCGGCAAGATCCTCACCCACTGAGTGTCACCACCACTGCACAGAGAGGCGTAAGCAGATGCGAGGCAAGAGATTTCGTCTGGTCACGGTGCTGACGGCATCGCTGGCCCTGGCGTTGTCCGCCTGCGGCGGGGGCGGCGAGAACCAGCTGGAAAGCGGCGGAGGCGCCCCGGAGATCCCGGTGGACCAGAACGCGCAGTTCGAGCCCGGAAGCACGATGGCCAACCTCAAGCAGGCGGGCACCATCCGGATCGGCACGAAGATCGACCAGCCTCTGTTCGGCCTGAACGACCTCGAGGGCAAGCCGCAGGGCTTCGACGTCGAGATGGCCAAGCTGGTCGCGGCGAAGATGGGCATCCCCGCGGACAAGATCCAGTGGGTCGAGGCGCCGAGCAAGACCCGCGAGGAGATCATCGAGCAGGGCCGCGTCGACATGGTGGTGGCCACCTACACCATCAACGACTCGCGCAAGCAGCGGATCAGCTTCGCCGGGCCGTACTACACCGCCGGTCAGGACATCATGGTCAAGTCCGACAACGCCCAGATCACCGGACCGGAAACGCTGCGAGCCACCGGCGCCAAGGTCTGCTCGGTGACGGGCTCGACCCCGGCCGAGAAGATCAAGGAGTACGTCGACGAGCCGAACCTGGTGCTCTTCGACGTCTACTCCAAGTGCGCCGACGCGCTGCGCACCGGCCAGGTCCAGGCGGTGACCACGGACAACGTGATCCTGATGGGTCTGGTCGAGAAGAGCGGCGGGCAGTTCAAGCTCGTGGAGAAGCCCTTCACCGAGGAGCCCTACGGCATCGGCATCAAGAAGGGCGATGTGAAGTTCTGCGAGTTCATCAACCAGACCCTCGCGCAGGCCGGCCAGGACGGCACCTACGCGAAGGCGTGGCAGGCGACCGCGGGCAAGGTGTCCAAGCAGACGCCGAGCCTTCCGCAGGCCGACCCCTGCAGCTGACCTGATAGCGGAATGAGGGTGCCGTCCGATCCGGTCGGCACCCTCATCTCTTGGCCGGAGTGGAATCTGTGCAAGTCATCATCGACAACCTGCCGCTGTACCTGAGCGGTCTCGTGCGCACGCTGGAGATCTGCCTCCTGGCGGGTCTGCTCGCGCTGGTCATCGGCACCATCGCGGCGGGCTTCCGGGTCTCCCCGCTACCTCCGCTGCGCGCCGCCGGGACCAGCTGGGTCAACGTGCTGCGCAACTGCCCGCTGACCGTGGTGCTGTTCTTCATGGCCTTCGGCCTGCCGGAGCTGGGCATCAACGGTTCTTACTTCTGGTTCGGCACCATCGGCCTGGCGCTGTACACCTCGGCGTTCGTGTGCGAGGCGATCCGAAGCGGCATCAACGCCGTTCCAGCGGGTCAGGCCGAGGCCGCACGCGCCGTGGGACTGACCTTCGGCCAGTCGCTGTCGCTGGTCGTGCTGCCGCAGGCCGTGCGCACGGTGGTCCCGCCGCTGGGCAACGTGATCATCGCGATGATCAAGAACTCGGCCCTGGTGGGCGCCTTCGGCGTCGGCGGGGACCTGTTCTCGGTCGGTGACACGCTGACCTCCGCGCGCGGCCTGGCCGCGTTGCCGGTGCTGCTCGGCGTGGTGCTGTTCTACCTGGTGCTCACCATCCCGGCCGGTCTGCTGCTGGGTTACCTGGAGCGGAAGGTGGCGATCGCGCGATGACCAACGCCGTTCTCTACGAAGCCCCCGGCCCGCAGGCCAAGCGCCGGTCGCTGGTCGCCAGCGCCGTCGTCGGACTGCTGCTGCTCGCGGTCGTCGGCTGGGTGCTCTACACGCTGGGCGTGCAGGGGCAGCTGACCGCCGAGAAGTGGGGTCCGCTGCTGGACCCGACCAACGGCACCTTCACCGCGCTGTGGGGCCTGCTGGGCACCGGCCTGCTCGGCACTCTCACCGCCGCCGTGCTGGCGATGGTGTTCTCGCTGGTCATCGGCACCCTGCTGGCGATCACCCGAGTCGTGAGCGCGCCCTGGTACCGCTGGCTGGTGGTCGGCGTGGTCGAGCTGCTGCGCGGCATCCCGGTCGTCATCATGGTCTTCTTCGCCTTCCGGGTGCTCCCCTCGGTGGGCTTGGACCTGTCACCGATGTGGTTCCTGGTGATCGGCCTGACCGCGTACAACTCGGTGATCATCGCCGAGATCGTGCGTGCCGGGATCCTGTCGCTGCCCAAGGGCCAGAGCGAGGCCGCCTACGCCATCGGCCTGCGCCGCGGTCAGGTGCTGAGCTCGGTGCTGCTGCCGCAGGCGTTCCGGGCGATGCTGCCCGCGCTGATCAGCCAGCTCGTGGTCATCGTCAAGGACACCTCGCTGGGCTTCATCGTCGCCTACGTCGACGTGGTGCGCGAGGCGCAGGTGATCATCCAGAACCTCAGCAACCCGATCCAGACCTACATCGTGGTCGGCGCGATCTTCATCCTCATCAACTACGCGCTGAGCAGGCTGGCGGTCTACACCGAGCGGCGGATGAGCCAGGGGCGCAAGGGCAAGCTGGGCGCGGTCGCCGTCGACGACACCGGCCGCGACGCCTGATCCGGGCGATGCAGGCGCCTTCGGGACTCGTTCCCGGAGGCGCCTCTTCACGTCACGGGTGAGCCGAGATCCCCTGAGGTGCCAGGTTCTGGTCGTGGGCTCGTTGCCAGGTGCCGTCGGCGATCGCGGCCTGCAGCATTCCCCGGAGCTCTTCGGCGAGCTTGGGGTCGTCGGCCTTGATGACCAGGTTCCGCTCGGTGTCCGTGACGGCGTACGGGATCTGCGCGAGCTGCGGGACGTCCGCGGTGCCGCCGAGCAGGACGTCGACGTTGCCGGCGGCGACCGCGTCGCGCAGCAGCGTCGGGGGCAGACGCCGGAACTGCACCTGCGTGGTGGGGTCCAGACCGATGCGGCGGGCGATGTCGCGGGCGATGTCGACGTCGAAGCCCCGGTAGCCGCCCGCGGGGTCGCGCGTGACGAACTCCGGCTGGTCGGCGCGCACACCCACCAGCAGCCGCTTCCGCTGCTTGATCGCCGTCAGCGTCGGCGAGCTGCCCAGCTCCACGTCGCCTCCCGCGGAGGAGCTCGGCGGTGCGGCCGGGACCTCCGGGGCGGGCGGAGGTGGTGGCGGCGCCGCGGGTTCGGCTTGCCCGCACCCGGTCAGGACGGCGGCCAGTGCCGCCACTGCGAGCAGGCGAATCCTCACAACCACTCCATTCACCGTCGGGGCCACGCGACCATGATCGCGCACGGTCGGTGTCCGGCGGGAACGAGTTCCCATGGACTGGATCGATTGTGAAATCCAGGCCACACCCACTAGTGTGACCCGCGCCATGTGGCGCCAACGTCGTCGCCCGTTTGTCCAGCTCACCTTCGGAGGCGATCATGGCGCCACTGCACGCCGTCGTCGAGCGGGTCACCCGCCGCATCGCAGAACGCAGCGAGCGGACCCGCTCCGCCTACCTCGAACGCATCAACGCCGCAGCTGCGCAGGGCCCGGTCCGGGCCGAACTGCCCTGCAGCAACCTCGCGCACGGTTTCGCCGCCTGCAGCGGCTCCGACCGGCTCGCGGTGCGCGGCGTGAGCAAGCCCGGGGTGGCGATCGTGTCGGCCTACAACGACATGCTCTCCGCGCACCAGCCCTACAACGAGTTCCCGGCGTGGCTGAAGGACTCGGTGCGCGAAGCAGGCGGTGTCGCGCAGTTCGCGGGCGGGGTGCCCGCGATGTGCGACGGGATCACCCAGGGCCGCACCGGCATGGAGCTGTCGCTGTTCTCCCGCGACGTGATCGCGATGGCCACCGGCGTGGCGCTGTCCCACGAGATGTTCGACGGGGCGCTGATGCTCGGGGTGTGCGACAAGATCGTGCCCGGTCTGCTCATCGGCGCGCTGGCGTTCGGCCACCTGCCGACCCTGCTGGTGCCGGCCGGCCCCATGCCCTCGGGCCTGCCCAACCGCGAGAAGAGCCGCATTCGGCAGCTCTTCGCCGAAGGCAAGGCCACCCGCGAAGACCTGCTGGAGGCCGAGTCCGCCTCCTACCACTCCCCCGGTACCTGCACGTTCTACGGCACCGCCAACTCCAACCAGCTGGTCGTCGAGGTCATGGGCCTGCACCTGCCCGGTTCCAGCTTCGTTCCGCCGGGCACTCCGCTGCGCAAGGCGCTCACCGAGGAAGCCGGCCGCCAGGTCGTGCGGCTCGGTCAGGGCGAGGGGCGGACGTCGATCGGGGAGCTGCTCGACGAGAAGGCGATCGTCAACGGCGTGGTCGCGCTGCTGGCCACAGGCGGCTCGACCAACCACACGCTGCACCTGCCGGCCATCGCCGCAGCCGCGGGCATCGAGCTGACCTGGGACGACTTCTCCGAGCTGTCCGCGGTCGTGCCGTCGCTGGCGAAGGTCTACCCGAACGGTTCCGCCGACATCAACCACTTCGCGGCGGCCGGTGGCGTGCAGACGCTCATCGGCGAACTGCTCGACGCAGGCCTGCTGCACGCGGATGTCAAGACCGTCGCCGGCCCCGGCCTCGACCGCTACCGGCAGCAGCCGTTCCTCGACGACGGCGAGCTGGTGTGGCGGGACGGTCCCGCCAAGAGCCTGGACACCGACGTGCTGCGCGGCGTCGACGACCCGTTCGCGCCCGACGGCGGACTGCGCGTGCTGGAGGGCAACCTCGGACGCGCGGTGATCAAGGTGTCGGCGGTGGCCACCACGCACCGCACCGTGACCGCGCCGGCGCGGGTCTTCGACGACCAGCACGACTTCACCGCGGCCTTCTCCGCGGGCGAGATCGACCACGACGTCGTGGTCGTGATCCGCAACCAGGGCCCGCAGGCCAACGGCATGCCCGAGCTGCACGGCCTCACCCCGGCGCTGGGCGTGCTGATGGATCGCGGGCACCAGGTCGCGCTGGTCACCGACGGCCGGATGTCGGGAGCTTCCGGCAAGATCCCGGCCGCCATCCAGCTCACCCCGGAAGCCACCGCGGGCGGGCCGCTCTCGCGCATCCAGGACGGCGACGTCATCCGGCTGGACGCCGACCGGGGCACGCTGGAAGCCCTCGTGCCCGACGACGAGCTCACCGCGCGGGAACCCGCCCGCGGAGCGGACCCGACGCCGTTCGGCACCGGGCGCGAGCTGTTCGCCGCCTTCCGCCAGGCCGTCGGCCGCGCGGACCAGGGCGCGAGCGTGTTCGGGCAGGCGCACCCGCAGGTGCGAGTATGACCAGCGGCGGAACCACCGCCCCGACGCGATTGGACGAGCAGATGAACACCGCAGCCGACGTTTTCGACCTGGCGCCCGTGGTGCCGGTCGTGGCCCTCGACGACGCCGAGCACGCCGTCCCGCTGGCCGAAGCGCTGCTGCGCGGCGGTATCCGGACCATCGAGGTCACCCTGCGCACTCCGGCCGGTCTCCCGGCCATCGAACGCATCGCGGCCGAGGTGCCCGACATGGTCGCCGGGGCGGGCACGATCACCGAGGTCGGCCAGGCCAAGCAGGCCGCCGACGCCGGTGCTCGCTACCTGGTCACCCCCGGCACCACCGACCGGCTGCTGGACGACCTGGACGCCTCCGGAGTGCCGTACCTGGCGGGTGCCGGAACGGTGTCGGAGGCGATGCGGCTGGCCGAGCGCGGGGCGAGCGCGATGAAGTTCTTCCCCGCCGAGCCCAGCGGCGGAGTGCCGTTCCTCAAGGGCATTGCCGGCCCCCTGCCGCACCTGCGGTTCTGCCCGACCGGCGGGATCAGCCCGGCGACCGCGCCGGACTACCTGGCACTGCCCAACGTCGGCTGCGTCGGCGGTTCCTGGCTCGCGCCGAAGGACCTGCTGGCAGCGGGCGACTGGGCGACGATCGAGCAGCTGGCCGCCGAGGCCGCCGCGCTGCGCTGATGCTCGGGGCGCCCGCCGATGCGGGCGCCCCGGCTTCACGCCGCGAGCAGGGTGAGGGCCTCCGGAATCGAGTCCACGACCGGGTATCCGGACTTCTCCAGCTTGGTGCGGTCCATCACTCCGGTGGTCACCAGAACGCACTGCGCACCGGCTTGTTCGGCCGCGTGGGCGTCGTCGAGGACGTCGCCGATGAGCACCACCTCGGCCGGATCGAGCTCCTGCACCTTGAGGTGGGCGCGCAGGTGCTCGTCCTTGGAACCGCCTCCCACCGAGGTGCGCAGGCCGTCCATCCGGTCGAAGAGCTCGTGCAAACCCCGGGCCGTGACCAGCTCGACCAGCTCGTCGTGGAACCACATCGACAGCAGCGACTGGGTCCGGCCGGTCGCCGCCCAGTCCTGCAGCACGTGCGGCACGCCCTCGGTCATGCCGCAGGAATCCAGCAGTTCCCGGTAGGCGACGTGGTAGAGCTCGTCGACGCTGGCCCAGTCGTCCTCGGCGATCTCGCGCCGCAGGAGGGTTTCGTAGCAGGCGCGCAGCGGCCGGCTGTAGATCGTGCGCCACTCGTCGATGTCGATGTGCTCCCGGCCGAACCGGGTGCACACGCTGTTCACCGCGGCCACGACCGCGTGGTTGTCGTCAAGAAGTGTTCCGTTCCAGTCCCACACGATGTGCTGCGGGCTCCTCGACTTCGTCATGACCAGGAACCCTACGACGCGCCACCGATGTTCTGGTACCCACGTCCCACAGTCAGATCGGGCCGGCGAAGCAGGCGGTCTCCTCAGCGGCGAACGTCGGTTGCACGCTGACCTGGAGCTCGCCCGGCTCGGCCCCGATCTCGAAAACCACGGTGTAACGCGCTTCTCCGCCCGGAGGCAGCTGCCCCACCGGGATCGGGTCGCCCGCACCGAAGTGCTGCTGGGCGAGCCGTCCGTTGTGGGTGACGGTGATCGTCGCGTTGATGACGTTGTAGGCGATGTCACCGCCGTTGCGCACCGAGACGTCGAACTGGACGTGCCGCCTCCCCTCGGGAGGACGGGAGAACTGGCTGGTCTCCTCGTAGTGCACGGGTGGCAGGATCGAGATCGTCCGCCCCTTCGGCCAGGTGTGCCGCTCGCCGAACGGCAGTCGCAGAGCGGGGGCCGGTGCGCTCGACGGCGGCTGTTCTTGCTGCGCACCGGAGAGCACCCGGTCCATCTCGGCGACCACGGGCCCTTGGAGCACAGCGGTGGCGGCGACCCCCAGCGCGCACAGCACCGCACCGAGTCCGGCCGGCACCTTCCGGCTTCCGAACAGCGCGATGACGCCCAGCACCAGACCGACGAGCGCGGCCAGGGCCGTGGCGTTGTTCAGGATCGGCAGGATCGATCCGCAGACCCCGACGATTCCGAGGATGAGCGCCGTCCACGCCAGCCCGCCGAACTTCGGTTTCGGTTGAGCCACGTACGGGTTCTGCGTTGGCGTTCGCGCGGTCTGACTCACCTTGTCCCCCAGGTCCGTCGAGCGCGACCGACGTCCGCTGCGCCGGTCCACGCGGCGCGCTGGAGCCCAGGGAGAGCGGTCAGCTCCGCTCACGGTATTCACCGGGGTTCACCCCAACGGCCCAGAA
This sequence comes from Saccharopolyspora karakumensis, assembly GCF_004349225.1. NCBI lineage: Bacteria > Bacillati > Actinomycetota > Actinomycetes > Pseudonocardiales > Pseudonocardiaceae > Saccharopolyspora > Saccharopolyspora karakumensis. Next base: position 101,958 of record NZ_SMLA01000005.1, on the reverse strand, counting down.
TCCGCCAGGGGTCAGGAGAAGTCGGAGTCCGCCGCGTCGCCGGCGTTGTCGATCTCCTCCTTGACGATGCGGTAGGCCAGGCCTTCGGAGTAGCCCTTGCGGGCGAGCATGCCGACCAGGCGGCGCACCTTCGCGGTGTAGTCGAGCGATCCGGTGCTGCGCAGCTTGCGCTGCACCAGTTCGCGAGCGCGCTCGGCCTCGGCATCGTTGTCCACGTTGGACAGAGCCGACTCCACGAGGTGCTCGTCGATGCCCTTGCGCCGCAGCTCGAAGCCCAGCGCCTTGCGCCCCAGGCCCTGGGAGCGCTGGCGCTGGTTCACCCATTCCTCGGCGAACGAGGCGTCGTCGATGAGGCCCGCGTCGGCGAACTTCTGCAGCACGCCGTCGGCGACGTCCTCCTCGATGTCCTTGCGCAGCAACGCCTGCCGCAGTTCGAGCCGGCTGCGAGCGCGACTGGCCAGCAGCCGGTACACGATGTCGCGGGCCTGCGCGGCGGGGTCCTCGGGCTTGCGAGGCTGCTTCTTCTCCGCCGCCTCACCATCGCGAGGTTCGGCGCCGGGGGCGCGACGACCCCGCCCCCGGCGCGTTCCTCCGTCGTTCATCCGTGCCAAGGCGTCGATCAGAACTCGACCGGCGCCGGCTCGGCGGCGCTGTCCCCGCCCTCGGCGTCGAGGGTGGCGCCGATGCCGAGCTTCTCCTTGATCCGCTTCTCGATCTCGTTGGCCACGTCCGGGTTCTCCCGCATGAACTTGCGGGCGTTCTCCTTGCCCTGGCCCAGCTGGTCGCCCTCGTAGGTGTACCAGGCACCCGACTTGCGGATGATGCCCTGCTCGACACCCATGTCGATCAGCGAGCCCTCGCGGCTGATGCCGATGCCGTAGATGATGTCGAACTCGGCCTGCTTGAACGGCGGCGCGACCTTGTTCTTGACGACCTTCACGCGGGTCCGGTTGCCGACCGCGTCGGAGCCGTCCTTGAGCGTCTCGATCCGGCGCACGTCCAGCCGCACCGAGGAGTAGAACTTCAGCGCCTTACCACCGGTGGTGGTCTCCGGCGAGCCGAACATGACGCCGACCTTCTCGCGGAGCTGGTTGATGAAGATCGCGGTGGTCTTGGCGTTGTAGAGCGCGGAGGTCAGCTTCCGCAGCGCCTGGCTCATCAGGCGGGCCTGCAGACCCACGTGGCTGTCGCCCATCTCGCCCTCGATCTCGGCGCGCGGCACCAGCGCGGCCACCGAGTCGATGACGATGACGTCCAGCGCACCGGAGCGGATCAGCATGTCCGCGATCTCCAGCGCCTGCTCACCGGTGTCCGGCTGGGAGACCAGCAGCGCGTCGGTGTCCACACCGATCGCCTTGGCGTACTCCGGGTCCAGCGCGTGCTCGGCGTCGACGAAGGCCGCCGTGCCGCCGAGCTTCTGGGCGTTGGCCACGGCGTGCAGGGCCACCGAGGTCTTACCGCTGCTCTCCGGGCCGTAGATCTCCACGACACGACCGCGCGGCAGGCCGCCGATGCCCAGTGCGACGTCCAGCGAGATCGAGCCGGTCGGGATGACCTCGACCGGCGGCCGCGAGTCGTCGCCGAGCCGCATGACCGATCCCTTGCCGAACTGCTTGTCGATCTGAGCGAGCGCCAGCTCCAGCGCCTTGCCCTTGTCCGGTGTCGCTGCTGCCATCGGGGTCCACCTCGGTGAAGTCTTCGAGTCGGGTCTTCGGGCGACTCTCTGGGGAGCGAGTCGTTCACGTCGTTTCAGACGCTACGGGCTGGGACCGACAATCCGACTCGCGGGGTTTGCGGGCCTTCCCGGTCCGCATCCCCAATACTAAGCGAACGGATGTTCGAGCGTCATGCCGACACGCCGGATGCATCACCTGGTCGAGTGACAGTGCGATCAGCACACCACAGGTGGACACTCGGGATTACCTCGCTCGCAGGAGGTGCCCGCAATGCGCATGGATCGCTACCTACCACCGGAACACCCGCTGAACCGCTTCTACCGGATCGCCGCGGCCGTGTTCGGGGCGTGCCTGATGGTCTTCGGCGGGCTCGGGCTGGCCAACCGGGTCCCGCTGTTCACCACCGAGGGAGTCGACGTGCTGGGGCTGTCCAGCAACGGCCTGCTCGCCGTGGTGTCGATCGTCGTCGGCGTCGTCCTGGTCGCCGCCGCGGCCTGGGGCGGCCCCGTCGCCTCCACCACCACGGCCGCCATCGGGGTGCTGTTCTTCCTGTCCGGATTGATCAACCTCGGCCTGCTCAACACCCCGTGGAACGTGTTCGCCTTCGCGATGAGCAACGTGGTGTTCAGCTTCGTCGCGGGTCTGGTGCTGATGTTCTTCGGCTTCTACGGCCGGGTCAGCGGCGGACTCCCGGAGGACAACCCCTACGTGCGCTACCGCCACCACGAACCGCCGGTCCAGGAGGACCCGCAGTCGGTGATCGCCGACGAGCGGAGGATCTCCGAACTGGAACCGATGTGCGCCGACGAACTCGCCGTCGCGGAGAACCACGCCACGCCTGAGCAGCGACGACGGGTCGCAGCGGACCGGCTCGAGCACATGCGCCAGGAGCGCCGCCGCGCCTACGACCACTACCGCGAGGTCGGGGGCACCGAGCAGCAGCAGATCAGCGCCCAGAACCCGTGGGCCGACTTCCAGCAGGAGGACGAGGCCCGGAGCTAGGAGCGGCGGAGCCGCTCGGTTCCGCCGAGCAGACAGCCCCTAGCGGCGCTCAGCGGGGACCTCGAAGGTCTCGCAGACCGCGGCCCAGACCTCCTTGGTCGTGTAGCCGTCCTCCAGTGCCTGGTCCACGGTGCGTCCTCCGAGGGCCGAGAACACGTGGTCCTGGGCGAGCATCTCGGACCGGACCCTGCCGAACTCCTCGGCCATGCGTTGGCGGAAAGCGGTGTGGCGCATCGTCGACCAGCCTACGTGGCGCCCGTACGCTGGTGGTGTGCTGCTCCTGCAGACCGATCCGACCGGTATGTCCACCCCGCTGGGCCAAGTGGTGATCGCCGCGACGCTGATCGCCGTGATCGTGCTGGCCATCCGCTTCTTCTGGCAGAACCGGAAGTGAACGGCCCGCCCCCGCTGCCCCGGTAGACCTCGGGGCCCGACGAGCGTCATCACCAGCGCCGTTCGTCGGTGTCGTGGTCCAGCATGGGGAGCATGAGCGACGTGCTGGACGGTTTCTCCGCCGCGACCCGCGACTGGTTCCGCAGCGCCTTCGACGCGCCCACCGAGGCGCAGCGGGGCGCGTGGCAGGCCATCGCGGCGGGCGAGCACGCCCTGGTGGTGGCGCCGACCGGATCCGGCAAGACGCTCGCGGCCTTCCTCTCCGCGCTGGACCGGCTCGCTTCCGAGGGCGTGCCGGCGGAGCCGAAGAAGCGCTGCCGGGTGCTCTACGTGTCACCGCTGAAAGCCCTGGCCGTCGACGTGGAGCGCAACCTGCGCGCGCCGCTGGCCGGGATCCGGCAGGCCACCCAGCGGCTGGGAGGCGAGCCGCCGGACATCCAGGTCGGCATCCGCACCGGCGACACCCCCGCCGACCAGCGACGTTCCTTCGCCCGCACACCGCCGGACGTGCTGGTCACCACCCCGGAATCGCTGTTCCTGCTGCTGACCTCGGCCGCGCGCGAATCGCTGGCCGGGGTGGAGACGGTGATCGTCGACGAGGTGCACGCGGTCGCGGGCACCAAGCGCGGAGCGCACCTGGCGCTGTCGCTGGAACGGCTCGACCAGCTGCTGGCCCGCCCCGCGCAGCGCGTCGGGCTGTCGGCGACGGTGCGACCGGTCGAGGAGGTCCGGACCTACCTTGCCGGCGGTCGGCCGGTGCGCACCGTGCAGCCCGCCCACCCCAAGGAGGTCGAGGTCCGGGTCGAGGTGCCGGTTCCGGACATGGCCGAGCTCGGCGCGTCCACCGGCGAGACCGGCGAGCAGGCGGCCGAGCAGCACACCTCGATCTGGCCTTCGGTCCAGGAACGCGTCCTGGAACTGATCCGCCGGCACCGCTCGACGATCGTGTTCAGCAACTCGCGGCGGCTGGCCGAACGGCTCACCGCCGGCATCAACGAGCTCGCCGCCGAGCAGCCGGAGCCGATGACCCGGTTCCCGGCGGAGGCCGTCGGCGGTTCCGGCATCGGCTCGGGAGCTCCGCCGGTGGTGGCCAAGGCGCACCACGGCTCGATGTCGAAGGAGCAGCGGGCCGTGGTCGAGGAGGAGCTCAAGTCCGGGCACCTGCCGTGCGTGGTGGCCACCTCGTCGCTGGAGCTGGGCATCGACATGGGCGCGGTCGACCTGGTGGTGCAGATCGAGACGCCACCGACCGTGGCCTCCGGGCTGCAGCGCATCGGGCGCGGCGGTCACCAGGTCGGCGCGGTCTCCCGCGGCGTGGTGTTCCCGAAGTTCCGCGGCGATCTGGTCGGGTGCGCGGTGGTGTCGGAGCGGATGGCGGGCGGGCTGATCGAATCGATCTCCTACCCGCGCAACCCGCTGGACGTGCTGGCGCAGCAGATCGTGTCGATGGCGGCGATGGACGACTGGCCGGTGGCCGAGCTCGCCGCGCTGGTGCGCCGCTCGGCCCCGTACGCGGGACTGCCGGACTCGGCGCTGCACGCGGTGCTGGACATGCTCGCCGGGCGCTACCCCAGCGAGGAGTTCGGCGAGCTGCGGGCGAGGATCGTGTGGGACCGGGTCAACGACGAGCTGCGCGCCCGCCCCGGCGCTCAGCGGCTCGCGGTGACCTCCGGCGGCACCATCCCCGACCGGGGCCTGTTCACGGTGACCACGCCCGGCGACGAGGAGGCCGGGCGCGGTGGCGTGCGGGTCGGCGAGCTCGACGAGGAGATGGTCTACGAATCCCGCGTCGGCGACACGTTCCTGCTGGGCACGAGCGCGTGGCGGGTGGAGGACATCACCCACGACCGGGTCATCGTCACCCCGGCGCCGGGCGAGCCCGGGCGCATGCCGTTCTGGAAGGGCGATCAACCCGGACGGCCGCTGGAGCTCGGCCGCGCTCTCGGCGCCTTCGTCCGCGAGCTGACCGGCGCGGATGGCGACGACGCCCGGGAGCGCATCACGGCGGCGGGGCTGGACGAGTGGGCCCGCGACAACCTGATGTCCTACTTGGACGAGCAGCGGCGCGCCACGCGGCACGTGCCGGACGACCGGACGATCGTGGTCGAGCGCTTCCGCGACGAGCTCGGCGACTGGCGGATGGTGATCCACTCCCCCTTCGGCGCCCAGGTCAACGGGCCGTGGGCGCTGGCGGTCGGCGCGCGGATCAGGGAACGGCGGGGGATCGAACCGCAGATCGCCTCCTCCGACGACGGCATCGTGCTGCGGCTGGCCGACGCGCTCGACGATTCCGGCGCCGAGGTGCTGCCGACCGCCGAGGACGTGCTGCTCCCACCGGCCGAGGTGCAGCAGATGGTCACCGACGAGGTCGGCGGTTCGGCGCTGTTCGCCGCCCGGTTCCGGGAGTGCGCGGCGCGGGCACTGCTGCTGCCGCGCCGGGACCCCCGGCGCCGCACCCCGCTGTGGCAGCAGCGGCAGCGGTCAGCCCAGCTGCTCACCGTGGCGGCGCAGTACGAGCAGTTCCCGATCGTGCTGGAGGCGATGCGGGAATGCCTGCAGGACGTCTACGACGTGCCGGGGCTGACCGAGCTGATGCAGCAGGTCGCGGCGCGCAAGGTGCGGGTCGTCGAGGTCGAGACGCCGACGCCGTCGCCGTTCGCGCGCAGCCTGCTGTTCGGCTACATCGGCATGTTCCTCTACGAGACCGACGCACCCCTGGCCGAGCGCCGGTCGGCGGCGCTGAGCCTGGACTCGACGCTGCTCGCCGAGCTGCTGGGCTCGGAGGCGCTTCGCGAACTGCTCGATTCCGAGGCCCTGGAGGAGATCGAGCAGCAGTTGCAGCGGCTCGCCCCCGAACGCCACGCGCGCGACGCCGAAGGCGCGGCCGACCTGCTGCGCTTCCTCGGCGATCTGTCCACATCGGAGGCCGAGAAGCGCGGTGTGCGGCCGGAATGGCTCGATGAGCTGGCCGAGCAGCGCCGCGTCCTGCAGGTCCGGATGGCCGGCGAGCAGCGCTGGATCCCGATCGAGGACGCGGGCAAGATGCGCGACGCGCTCGGCGTCGCACTGCCGGTCGGCGTGCCGGAGGCGTTCACCGAGCCGGTGGCCGATCCGCTCGCCGAGCTGCTGATCCGCTACGCGCGTTGCCGCGGTCCGTTCACCGCCGATGCCGCTGCCCGGCGGTTCGGGCTGGGCGTGGCCGTGGTGCACGGCGTGCTGGACCGGCTGACCGGCTCCGGACGCCTGGTGCGCGGCGAGTTGCGCCCGCTGGAGGCCGGTGGCGGGGGTGCGCTGGACTACTGCGATGCCGAGGTGCTGCGCCGGTTGCGGCGGGCGTCGCTGGCTCGACTGCGGGCCGAGGTCGAACCGGTGGAACCCGCTGCGCTGGGCCGGTTCCTGCCGGTGTGGCACGGCATCGGCGCGCGGCTGCGCACCGCTCCGACCGTCGACGACGTGTACTCGGTGGTCGAGCAGCTCGCCGGGGCACCGGTTCCGGCGAGCGCGCTGGAGTCGCTCGTGCTGCCCGCGCGGCTGCCCGGCTACTCCCCCGCCCTGCTCGACGAGCTGACCGCGACCGGTGAGGTGAGCTGGGTGGGGTCGGGCTCGCTGGCCGGCGGTGACGGGTGGATCGCGCTGGCCCCCACCGATGTCGCCGACCTCCTGCTGCCGGATCTCCCGGAGGATTCGACGGATTCGCCGCTGCACCGGGCCGTTCTGTCCTCTTTGGGGGGTGGTGCGCTGTTCTTCCGGCAGCTGGCCGACCGGGCCGGTGGGCTGCTGCTGGAGCAGGAGGAGGCCGCACCCGCCGACGACGCGATCACCACCGCGCTGTGGGACCTGGTCTGGGCAGGGGCGGTCACCAACGACACCCTCGCCCCGCTGCGCGCCCTGGTCTCCGGTCGCGGTGCCGCGCACAAACCGCGTCGCAGCGCGCCACGCGGCCGGTACGCGCGGCTGCGCGCCGGACGCCCGTCGATGCCGCCGCGCGGCGGACCTCCGACGGTGTCCGGACGCTGGTCGCTCGCCCCGCAGACCGCCGCCGAGCCGACGCGCCGCGCGCACGCCCGCGCCGAGGCGTTCCTGGAACGGCACGGGGTGCTGACCCGGGGTGCCCTGGACGTCGAGCGGGTGACCGGCGGGTTCTCGGCGGTGTACAAGGTGCTTCGGGCGATGGAGGAGTCCGGGCGCTGCCGACGCGGTTACGTGATCGAGGGGCTCGGCGCCGCGCAGTTCGCGGTGCCGGGTGCGATCGACCGGCTGCGGGCGCTCGCCGGCGACGACGAGGCGAGCAGCGATGCGGTGGTGCTTGCCGCCGCGGATCCTGCGCAGCCCTACGGCGGGGCGCTGGCCTGGCCGGCGCCGATGGGCGACACCCGGCACCGGCCGGGCCGGAAGGCCGGCGCGCTGGTGGTGCTGGTGGCCGGTGAGGCGGTGTTCTACGTCGAGCGCGGCGGCAAGTCGCTGCTGTCGTTCACCGACGACGACGCCGCGCTCCGAGCGGCGGCAGCGGGTCTGGCCCGGGTGGTGCGCGAGGGCTGGCTCGACCAGCTCGCGGTCGAGCGGGCCGACGGCGAAGGCGCCTGGGGTTCGCGGCTGGCGGAGGTCCTCACCGAGGCTGGGTTCCGCGCCACGCCGAAAGGTCTCCGGCTGCGGGCGTGAGCGCCGCTACAGCTGCATGAACGGTGCGGCGTAGGCGAAATCGCCGCGCACGGCCGGGTCGTAGGCGGCCAGCGGGCGGACCTGGAAGTGCGAGGCCCACTCGGGCACCGGCGGCGTGATGCCGAGGTCCGCGGCGGGTTCGAAGCCGAACCGGGGGTAGTACTCGCGGTGGCCGAGCAGCGCGACCAGCGGTTCGCCGAGCGCGTCGGCGGCGCCGAGCACGGCGTGCATGAGCGCTGATCCGATGCCCGCGCGCTGCGACTCCGGGGGCACACCGATCGGCCCGAGCGCCAGCACCGGCACCGCGCCCACGTGCGCCCGGCTGCACACCACGTGCCCGGCGAGCTCCCCGGAACGCTCGGCGACCAGCGACAACGCGGGAAGCCACGCGTCGCCCGCGCGCAGGGCGTCGACGAGCCCGACCTCGACCGGAACGCGGTGCGGGTTCTCGGCGTCGGCGAAGGCCGCGGAGTGCACCTGGCGAATGGCGGCGAGATCGGCGGTGGTTTCGCGGCGGATCAGCATCCGCCCACGATGTGTCACCTCCTCGCTGAGGGCAATCGAATTTCGCCGGACCGGCCACGCCGGGCCGGTGGTCACCGGGTCGCCAGCTGCAGCAGGCCCCAGAGCTGGGCGATGGCGTCCGGATCGCCGCTGGTCTCCACGGCGCGGTTGGGCAAGCGACCCCACATCCACAGGTAAACGGCGCTGGGGTCGCCGCCGACCACCGCGTCCGGGGTCGTGGTGGCCACGTCCTCGGAGCTGGTCACCGCGGCACCGCTCGGGTCCGCGGTGACCAACCAGTTGCGTCCGGGCACGTGCACGCCGACCGAGCAAGGCCGGGTCGCGGTGATCTGCAGCGAGTGCAGCCGGTAGCCGAACCAGGCCCGCAGCACCTCGTCGATGCCGTCGGCGGCGACCTCCGGATCGATCGGCGTGTGCTCGATGCCCGCCGCCGTCTGCACGTCGGCGCGGTGCACGGTGGTGGCGTGCAACATCCGCCGCACCCAGAAGGCCACGGTGTGCTGCTCGGGCCACCAGGTCGGGCACGGGTCGTCCGGCGGCCGGGAGATGAACTCGGCGAGCAGGTCGGCCATCCGGACGGCGAACCGGTTGGTCAGCTCCCGCAGGTCTGGTTCGGCGGGCAGGTCCCAGTGGCGTTGCGCCTCCGGAGATCCGAGCCAGCACAGCACGTCCTCGCACAGATCACCGAGGTGCCGGAGCGTCTGGCCGACCGTGCGGCCGGACGCGCTGAACACCGGTGCGTCGGCGTGCACGTCGTGCGTCGCGGCGGTCAGCAGCTGCGCTTCGACGCCCAGCTGATCGAGCATGCGTCCGTAGTCGAGTCCCACGTCAGTACCGTTCACGCGTCGCCCCCAGCAGGCTCCGCCCCACGATCCCGAGGAATTCCCGGCTGTTGTCCAGCAGTTCGTCGGCGTGCGCGTCGGTCGTGGTCCGGACGCCGGCCTCGGCAGCGGCCCGCCGGTTGGAGCGCGCGGCGAAGTAGGCGGCCCACTCGCGCAGTTCTGGTGCGGCGGCGGTGAGCAACTGCCACACGCTCGCCGGACGCTTGTCCTCACGAGGCGCGGCGCGCGCCACGACCACCGCTGTGGCGGCCCGCAGCGCGGCGAGGTGCGCGGCGATGAATCGCTCACCCGGGCGATCCGCGGTCTCGGCCTCGTGCAGGCAGGTTCGCGCGTGGAGCAGGAGTGAGAGGGCACCGGCGGGCGTGTCCGCCTCCGGCGTGGGTCCCTGGTTCTCGACGGAGTAGCGCGGCGACGGGATCGACAGGTCGGTGGGATAAGACATCGGCTCTCTCCCTTCAGCGGTGAGGCCCGGTGGTGAGGTGCTTCCCCCACCCCACCACCGGACCGAGGTTCGAACGAGAGTTCGTCGAACTCTCGTTCGAACAAACCCAGATTAGCGTCGAACGGAGATCGACTCAAGCGATGCGCTGTAGCTCACCTGTTCGAGTGGGTGCGGACGTGAAGCCCCGGGCGAACAGCGTTGCCCGGGAGCAGGAAAGACCTCGGACGCGAGAGGCGTTAGTGTTCGCCCGTGACCGCTGCGCCATCTCCCAGCTGCGACCGGGTATTCGAACTGACCGCCGAACAGTTGCGAGCGAGACTCCCGGAAGCCCTCCGGATCTACGTGACCGCGATGGGCTACCCACCGGTGACCGCCCAGCAGCGCGCCCCGATGTGGTCGGCACACATGCTCCGCGCGGGCTGGCGCTGCATCGGCGCGTTCAACGACGACGACGAGCTCACCGGCATCGGCTACGGCTACCTCGGCGCCCCGGGGCAGTGGTGGCACGAGCAGGTCCGCCAAGGACTGGCGACCACGGGCGTCGGCGGGGAGTCCTGGCTGGAGGACTACTTCGAGCTCACCGAGCTCCACGTGCACCCGAGCGCGCAGGGCGCCGGCCTCGGCGAGGAGATCCTGCGCAAGCTGCTCGCCGGAGCACCCGGCAGCAAGGTCCTGCTGTCGACCCCGGAGGGCCCGACCCGCGCCTGGAAGCTGTACCAGCGCGTCGGCTTCCAGGACGTCCTGCGCAACTACAGCTTCACCGGCGATCCCAGGCCCTTCGCGGTCCTGGGCCGCCCCCTGCCCCTGTCATGACCGGCGCGGGACTGCGGTGCTCGTCGAGGCGAACACCGCAGTTCCCGTCCCGCCGGTCCTACAGCTCCGCGAGCTGTTCGCGGAGGGTGTCCAGGCCCATCGAGCCCATCTTGAGGGCTTCGGTGTGGAACGCCTTGACGTCGAAGTGCGCACCGTGGCGCTGCCGGGCCTCGTCGCGAGCGGCGCGCCACAGGCGTTCGCCGAGCTTGTAGGACGGGGCCTGACCGGGCCAGCCCAGGTAGCGGTCGATCTCGTCGCGCACCTGCGCCGGGTCGGTGATGGTGCGGCTGAGCATGAACTCCAGCCCCAGCTCCGGCGTCCACCTCTCCCCCTCGTGGAACCCCGCTCCGGCCGGGATCTCCAGCTCCAGGTGCATGCCGATGTCCACGACCACGCGCGCGGCGCGGAAGAGCTGGTCGTTGAGCATGCCGAGCAGGTCGCCGTCGTCGGAGAGGTAGCCGAGCTCGCGCATCAACCGCTCCGCGTAGAGCGCCCAGCCCTCGCCGTGACCGGACACGAAGCAGGCCAGCCGCTGGAACTTGTTGAGCCGCTGGGCCTCGTGCACCGAGGTCGCCACCTGCAGGTGATGCCCGGGCACGCCCTCGTGGTACACGGTGGACACTTCGCGCCAGGTCGGGAAGTCCTGCCGGTCGGCGGGAACCGACCACCACATCCGGCCGGGACGGGAGAAGTCGTCGGTGGGGCCGGTGTAGTAGGCGCCGACGCCCCCGCCCGGCGGGGCGATCTTGCACTCCAACCGCATCAGCGCGTCCGGGATCTCGAAGTGCGTTCCGCGCAGATCGGCCAGGGCCTGGTCGGACAACCGCTGCATCCACTGCTCGAACTCGCGCTGGCCGCGCACCCGGTAGCGCTCGTCGGTGTCGAGCACGGCCGCGGCCTCGGCCAGCGTGGCGCCGGTCTTGATCCGGTTCGCGACCTGCTTCATCTCCGCCTCGATGCCGGAGAACTCCTGCCAGCCCCACTCGTAGGCCTCGCGCAGGTCGAGCTTCGCGCCGGTGAAGTAGCGCGACCAGAGCCGGTAGCGCTCCTCGCCCACCGCGTCCTTCTCCGGCGCCTTGGGCAGCAGGTCGCCGCGCAGGAAGTCGGCCAGGCCGGCGTAGGCCTCCGCAGCCGATTCCGCGGCCGTCTCCAGCTCCCGGCGCAGCGAGTCCTCGACGCCCTGGGCGCGGCCGACCATCGCGGCGAAGAACGACTCCTCACCGTTGCGCCCGGACCAGGTGTCGCACTGCTCGGCGACCTTGCGGACCTGCCGCGCCGCGGAGACGTTGCCCGCCGCGGCCGCTTCGGTCAGCCCCGCGCGCAGGCCCCGGACCGCTTCGGGCATCGCCGAGAGACGGCGGCCGATGGTTCGCCAGTCGGCGTCGGTGTCGCCGGGCATCAGGTCGAAGACCTGCCGCAGATCCTGCGCGGGGCTGGCGATCACGTTCAGCGAGGACATGTCCGCGCCGATCTCGTGGAGTTCGAGGTCGAGCCCGATGCGCTCGGTGAACACCGCCTTCGCGATGCGCTCGGCGTCGTCGGCCGGTTCGGCCTCGCGCACCTCGGCGAGGCTGCGGGCTGCCAGTTCGGCGCGCGCCCGGTGGCCGTCGGGCGAGTAGTCGGTCAGTTGCTCTTCCCCACCGGGCAGGCCCAGGTAGGTGCTCGCGATCGGATCGAGCGCCGCCAGCTCGTCGACGAACCGATCGCTGATCCCGTGTACGCCGTTGTGGTCAACTCCCATGCGGCCACGCTAGCGCGCACTGAAAGAACCGACGCGATACGACGAAAAGCGGACACGGCCGACGATCACACGAACGGCGAACTCCCCGCTTCGATGGCAGCATCCCTCGCGTGGAGGGGAACACACCGCGCCGAACCCTGTTGGTACTGCTGATCGTCCTGCTCGGCACGATGCTCAGCGGATGCCTGCACGTCAGGTCCGCCATGACCATCTCCGGCGACGACATGGTGTCCGGGGAGGTGCTGGTGGCCACCGAAACACCGGACGGCAAGGTTCCGTTCGACCTCCGGCCGCCCCCGGAGCTGGCCGATCGCGTCCAGGTCCGGCCCTACCAGGAGGGCACCAGGGTCGGGGCGAACCTGTCGTTCAACGACCTCTCCTTCCAGGAGGTCGAGCAGCTCGCAGCGGCGATGAGCCCGGCGGATTCGCGCTTCTCGCTCCAGATGCACCGCAGCGGTACGCTGGTGATCTTCCAAGGTCAGGCGGACCTGACGCCGCTGGCCGACACCGACAGCGGCATCGAGCTCAAGATCAGCGCACCGGGTCAGACCACCACGACCAACGGTGAGGAGAGCGCGGGCACGGTCACCTGGCTGCTGAGCCCGGGCGAGGTCACCCAGCCGTACGCAACGTTCCAGTTCACCACCGGCTCCGGGATGGACTGGATCGGGTGGGCGCTGCTGGTGGGCGGAGTCGCGATCGTCGCGGCGGTCCTGATCGCCACGCTCGCCCTGCGCAACCACCTGCGAACCCGGCCCGGCGCCAAGCTCTGATCGCCGCCTTCGCGAGACCACCCGTAATCGTCACCCTCCGGAGTTCGCCCAGATACGGGGAGCAACGCCGTGGCCCCGCAGGAAGCCGCGTGACCGCATCGCGCAGGATGGAGGTGTGCCTCCCATGTACTCGGCCACCATGCGGGCCGTCGGCGGCAACGCCGATTTCGAAGCTGATCTGCCCGGTCACGTCCAGCGGGTGCTGGCCACCTGCCTGCAGGCCCGGCGCGACGAGGCGGCGGACCTCGACCCCGCCGTCGGGTCCGCGGTGGCCGAGCTCAACGACTTCGTGCTCGGCGGCGGCAAGCGCATCCGCCCGACCTTCGCCTGGTGGGGCTGGCGGGCCTGCGGTGGCGCGGCCAACGGGCCCGAGGCGGAGGCGATGCTCCAGGCCGCCAGCGCCCTGGAGCTGATCCAGACGTGCGCGCTGGTGCACGACGACCTCATCGACGAGTCCGACACGCGGCGCGGCAAACCGACGATCCACCGCCGGTTCCAGCAGCAGCACCGGGACTCCGACTACACCGGCGACGACACCCAGTTCGGCATGGCCGCGGCCGTGCTGCTCGGCGACCTCGCGCTGGCCTGGGCCGACGACATGCTGCACAGCTCGGGCATCCCGGCCGAGGCGATGATGCGGGCGCTGCGGCCGTGGCGCGCGATGCGCACCGAGGTGCTCTCCGGCCAGTACCTGGACGTGCTGGGACAGGTCAACGTCGACGAGTCGCCCGAAGCCGCGTTGAAGATCTGCCTGCTCAAGGCCGCCTCCTACACCGTGCAGCGGCCGCTCGAGCTGGGTGCGGAGATCGCCGGTGCCACGCCCGAGGCGTTGACCGCGCTGCGCCGGTTCGGCTCGGACATCGGCGTGGCGTTCCAGCTGCGCGACGACCTGCTCGGCGTGTTCGGCGACCCCGCGGTCACCGGCAAGCCCGCCGGGGACGACCTGCGCGAGGGCAAGCGCACGGTGCTGATCGCCGAGGCCGTCTCGGCGGCCCACGAGCGCGACGACCAGGCGAAGCTGGACCTGCTGCACGAGGTGCTGGGCGATCCGCTGCTCACCGAGCAGCGCGTGGCGTCGGCCCGCGAGGTGCTCACCGAGCTGGGAGCGGTGGCGGCCGTGGAGAAGCGGATCACCGAGCTGACCGGATCGGCGATGCTCGCGCTGCACACCGCGGGGCTCGACGAGCCCGCGGCGTCTCGGCTGGCAGAGCTGGCCATCGCGGTCACCGACCGAAGCCACTGACGCGATGCGCTCGGTCACCGGACGCACCGACCACGTGGTGATCGTCGGTGCCGGGCTGGCCGGGTTGTCCGCGGCGCTGCACCTGGCCGGTGCGGGGCGGCGGGTGACGGTCGTGGAACGCGCCGGGGTGCCCGGCGGCCGGGCCGGGCTGAAGGTGCTCGACGGGTACCGGATCGACACCGGCCCGACCGTGCTGACGATGCCGGAACTGCTCGACGAAGCGCTGCACGCCGTCGGTTCGTCGGTGCGCGAGCGGCTCGACCTGATCCCGCTGCACCCCGCCTACCAGGCCAGGTTTGCGGACGGATCGGTGCTGGACGTGCACACCGACGCCGAAGCGATGGAGCACGAGGTGCGGCGGCTGGCCGGACCGCGCGAGGCCGACGGGTACCGGCGGCTGCGGCACTGGCTGACCGAGGTCTACCGGGCGGAGATGCACCGGTTCATCGACGCCAACTTCGACTCGCCGCTGGACCTCGTCTCGCCGGAACTGGCGCGGCTGGTGGTGCTCGGGGGCTTCGGCAGGCTCGGCCCGGCGATCGGTCGGTTCCTGCGCGACGAGCGGCTGCGCCGGGTCTTCTCCTTCCAAGCGCTCTACGCCGGTCTGGACCCGCGCCGCGCGCTGGCGCTGTACGCGGTGATCTCCTACATGGACACGATCAACGGCGTGTGGTTCCCGCGCGGCGGCATGCACGCGGTGCCCTCGGCGATGGCCGAGGCGGCAGCGCAGGCCGGGGTGGAGTTCCGGTACGGGACCGAGGTGACCGGGCTGGAGCGCAGCGGCGGCCGGGTCAGCGCGGTGCTCACCGCGGACGAGCGGATCGCCGCAGACGCGGTGGTGCTCACCCCCGACCTGCCCGTGGTGCACCGGCTGCTGGGCAGCCGGCCGAAGCGCCGGTTGCGCTGGTCGCCGTCGGCCGTGGTGCTGCACGCGGGCACCACGCGGAGCTGGTCGTCGGCGCATCACACGATCTCCTTCGGCGAGGCGTGGCAGGGCACCTTCACCGAGATCATCCGCGACGGACGACCGATGACCGACCCGTCCCTGCTGGTCACGCGGCCGACGGCGAGCGACCCTTCGCTGGCGCCGGACGGCCGGGAACTGCACTACGTCCTCGCGCCGTGCCCGAACCTGCAGACCGGACCGATCGACTGGGCGCGCGTGGGCCCCCGCTACCGCGAGGAGCTGGTGCGCGTCCTCGACGACCGGGGGTTCTCCGGGTTCGGCACGGCGATCGAGACGTCCGACCTGGTGACGCCCGTGGAGTGGGCGGCGGAGGGGCATGCCGCGGGCACTCCGTTCTCGGCCGCGCACACCTTCTCCCAAACGGGCCCGTTCCGGCCCAAGAACCTGGTCCGGGGCCTGGGCAACGTCGTGCTCGCGGGTTCCGGGACGACTCCCGGGGTCGGGGTCCCTCCGGTGCTCATCTCGGGGAAGCTCGCCGCGCAGCGGGTCCTGGGCGGTTCGACCTCGAGCTGACCAGGCGAAAGGGACGGTTCGGACCCGCCGCACCCCGGATGGCGGCGCGCCGCTGATGTGGCGATGATGCTCATCGCGGGGATCGGTGATCTTCACGGCTCCGCCGCAACGACACCCCAGTGATCGAGGAGACCTCATGTCCAAGCCGCCGCTGCCGCCCGACGCCGTCGAGCTGTTGCGCCGCGCCAACCCGTCCGTGATCACGACTCTGCGTTCCGACGGCACGCCGGTGTCCACGCCCACCTGGTACCTGTGGGAGGACGACGGCCGGGTGCTGATCAACATGGACGCGGCCCGCGTTCGCCTCAAGCACGTCCAGCGGGACCCGCGCGTGACGCTGAGCGTCCTGGACTCCGGCGACTGGTACACCCACGTCACCGTCGTCGGCCGGGTGACCGAGCTCAAGGACGACGAAGGACTGGTCGACATCGACCGCCTCGCCCACCACTACCTCGGCAACCAGTACCCGAACCGGGAGAACCCGCGGGTCAGCGCCTGGATCGAGGTCGACAGGTGGCACGGCTGGGGCTCGATGAAGGACAACGACCAACCCGGCTGAGCGCGTTCTCCCCGGGTGGCGCCACACCACCCGGGGAGCCCGTCAGAAGCCCAGCGCTTGAGCCCGGCGCTTGACCTCTCGGCCTCGGTCGCCGCGCAACGCGTCGATCGGAGCGCCCGGGAGCGTGTCGTCCGGGGTGAACAGCCACCGGAGGATCTCGTCCTCGTGGTAACCGGCGTCCCGGAGCAGGGTGATCGTGCCGGGCAAGCCCTTCACGATCTCGTCGTCGACGAAGAAGGCGCTGGGCACGCCCAGCTCCTTGTTCCGCCGCAGGGCGAGCAGATGACCATCACGAATGAGTTGATGCACCCGGGTGACGGACCGACCGAGCTTCTCAGCCACGGCGGTCAGCGGCACGACCTCCACATCGGGAGCCAGCACGTCCGGGGCAGCAGGGATTGCAACCACATCGAACACCTTGCCACATGACCGCCCGGCGTGCCGCGCACCGCGCGGGTAAAGTTGTTGATCACCACCTGTGCCCCACCGAGCACCGGTACCGTGCGCGTACCTGCCACAATCGGTGGTGGCAAGGAACCCGGGGAATGGCGAGCGATGACACCTGAGACGCGGCAAGGACAAGGCAACAGCCTCGTCGGAGCCTTTCTCGAGCGTCGCTACCGGGTCGACTCGATCATCGCGCGCGGCGGCATGTCGACCGTGTACCGCGGTCTGGACACCCGCCTGGAGCGCCCGGTCGCGCTGAAGGTGATGGACGCCCGCTACTCGGGCGACCGCTCCTTCGTCGACCGGTTCGAGCGCGAAGCCCGCTCCGCCGCGAAGCTGCACCACAACGACGTCGTGGCCGTCTACGACCAGGGCGTGGACCACGGACCCGACGGCGACCACGTGTTCCTCGTCATGGAGCTGGTCGAGGGGTGCACGCTGCGCGATCTGATCCTGGACCGCGGCGGGAAGCTGCCGCTGGCCATGGCCATCAGCGTGATGCAGCCGGTGCTCTCGGCGCTGGCCTCCGCCCACCGCGCGGGCATGGTGCACCGCGACGTCAAGCCCGAGAACGTGCTCATCGGCAACGACGGGTCGGTCAAGGTCGCCGACTTCGGGCTGGTCCGCGCCGCCGCCGAGGCCGGCACGACCAGCGGGAGCGTCATCCTCGGCACCGTCGCCTACCTCTCCCCCGAGCAGGTCACCACGGGCGCTGCCGACGCCCGCACCGACGTCTACGCCGCCGGGATCGTGCTCTACGAGCTGCTGACCGGCCGTCCGCCCTTCACCGGCGACACCGCGATGTCGGTGGCCTACCAGCACGTCAACGACGACGTGCCGCCTCCCGCGACGACCTCGCCGGAGGTGCCCGACGCCATCGACGCGCTGGTGCTGCGCGCCACCCGGCGCGACCCGGCGCAGCGTCCCGCCGACGCCGAGGCGTTCCTGGCCGAGTTGGAGCAGGTGCGCAGCGACCTGGGCATCGCCCCGGTGGCCGTGCCGGTGCCGGCCTCGGAGGCGACGACCGCGCTGATGCCGCCGGTCGCCGACCCGCCGACCGAGCAGTTCCCGACCGTCCGAGCCCAGCCGACCCGGGTCGAGCCGGTCCCGGCGAACTTCGAGCAGCAGCCGCGCCAGCACACCCGCGCGCTCGCTCGCCCGGCCACCGAGGACTACGACACCCCGCGGCCGGGCGCGGGCATGCAGCCGCAACGGCGCAAGGGCCGCCGCAACGGCGCGATGTGGGCCGCGATCGTGCTGGTCCTGGCCGCGCTGGTGGGCGGCGCGGCGTTCTGGCTCGGCTTCGGCAACTACGTCTCTGTGCCCAGGATCGTCGGGGTGTCCGAGCAGCAGGCCGTCCAGACGCTGGAAGGCGCCGGGCTGACCCCGAACGTGACCAGGGAGAACGACAACGACGTGCCTGAAGGCATCGTGCTCAGCTCGAACCCGACCGAGGGTTCGCAGGTGCGCAGCGGTGGCTCGGTGGACGTCGTGGTCTCACTGGGCAAGCCCGCCGTGCCGCAGATCGCCGCGGGCATCACGGTCGCGGAGGCCGAGAACCTCATCCGCAACGCCAAGCTGCAGCCCAAGCAGGGCTCCTCGGCGCAGTACGACCGCGCAGTGCCCGAGGGGCACGTGATCAGCGTGGATCCGGCTCCGGGCACCCGGGTGAACCTCAATTCCGAAGTGTCGCTGATCGTCAGCAAGGGCCCGCCGCCGGTGCAGGTCCCGGACGTGCGCGGGATGAGCCGCGACGACGCCTTCACCACGCTGAGCAACGCGGGCTTCGAGCCCTACGACGCGGGCCAGCAGTTCGACGGCGACATCGACGCCGGGAAGGTCGTCAGCACCAACCCGACGATCGGCACCGAGGTCAAGCTGGTCGGCCGTCCGCGCATCGGCGTGGTCGTGTCCAACGCCGTTCCGGTGCCCAGCCTCAACGGCATGAAGGTCACCGAGGCGCAGGCGCAGGTGGCTCAGCTCGGGCTCCAGCTCAGCGTGCAGGCGCTGTTCCAGCGCCAGGACATGGTGATCCTGGGCCAGTACCCGCTGCCGGGCAGCCGGGTCCAGCCCGGTTCGGCCATCCACGTCACGGCGTTCTGACGACGCGCTAGCCGGATCGGCGGTCGTCTTTTCGGTGGAAGATCTGCACCCGTCGGCGTGATCCTGATCTCGTGTCCAAGTTGTAACGTTTTTCCGACGTGTGGATCTACCTGGGGCGATCCGGGACGCGAAGATCATCCGTGAACGCGCCGGAACACGCGATCTGACCTGGTCAGAGCCGGGCGGGCGGGCGCTTGTGGAAATATTGAGCGCACCATGGCCCCGATTGTCTCCGTGGAGTCGGCACCAGGAAGGTCCGGACGGACCCACAACACGACAGCCGACCCGTTCAGCTTCGGCGGACGTCTCCCCGGACGTCCGCTGCCCCTGCGCACCATCGCGCTCGGCGCGATCGGTTCCGTCATGCTGCTGGCCGGCTCGGTCGGCGCCGCGGGAACCCTCATCCACGACCCGATCCTCGGCGACGGCCCGCTGTCGGTGCTGCGCTACGGCCACGGCCGCGATGTCGCGGTCACCGTCGTCTACGTGGGATTCGCGCTGCTGGTCTGGGCGTGGGTGCGACTCGGCCGCGGCGTGATCGCACGACTGGTGTCCTCGCGCGGCGTGCTGTGGGCGACGGCCGCCTGGCTGGCGCCGATCCTCATCGCCCCGCCGCTGTTCACCCGCGACGTCTACAGCTACCTCGGCCAAGGGCTGCTCGCGCTCCACGGCCTCGATCCCTACGGCGTGGGCCCGGCGATGCTGACCGGCCCGATCCCGGAGAACGTCCACCCCACCTGGCAGACCACCCCCGCGCCCTACGGCCCGCTGTTCATGGGCGTGGCCAAGGGCGTGATCCTGCTGGCCGGCCACGACGTGATCGCCAGCGTCATCGTCATGCGGCTGGTGCTGCTCGGCGGCCTGGTGCTGCTGATCTGCGCGCTGCCGGGACTCGTCGAGCACCTGGGTGGACGCCTGCCGGTCGCGCTGTGGCTGGTGGCGGCGAGCCCGATGACCGTGGTGCACCTGGTCGGCGGCCCGCACAACGACATGCTCATGATCGGCCTGCTCGCGACGGGCACGCTGGCGATGCTGCGGGGACGGAGCGTGCTGGGCATCGGCCTGGTGTCGGCGGCGATGGCGGTGAAGGCGACCGCCGGGCTGGCGCTGCCGTTCCTGGTGTGGATCTGGGCGGCCCGGCTGGAGGGCCCGAGGCTGCGCCGGTTCGTGCACGCGGTCGTGCCCGCGCTGGGCGTGTTCGCGGTGGTCTTCGGCGCCTGCACGGCGCTGGCGAAGGTCGGTTTCGGCTGGCTGTCGGCGCTGTCGGCACCCGGCATGATCGTGAACTACCTGTCGGCGCCGACCGCTGTCGGCCAGGCCGTGCACACCGTGCTGTCGCTGTTCGGCGAGCTCAACATCTGGCCGATCGTGGGCACCACCCGGACGCTGGGCTCGATGCTGCTGCTGGCGCTGCTGGCCTGGAACTGGTGGCAGGCCCGCGACGGCGGGACCGAAGCCGTGCGGCGCGCGGCGATCGTGCTGTGCTGCGGCGCGCTGCTGTCGCCGGTGGTGCTGCCCTGGTACCTGACCTGGGGCCTCGCCCTAGGCTCGGCGTTCGCCTGGACTCCCCGCGCCCTGTCCTACGTGGTGGGCGCCTCGATCGCGCTGGTGCTCGCCTACTACCCCGACGGCGAGCAGGCGATGTACAACTGGCCGTTCGTCGCGGTCGGCATCGGCGCGGCCGTGCTGGGCGGGATCTCGCTGCTGCGCTTCGACCCGCTCGGGCTGAGCGGTCCCATCCGCGACTTCACCCGCGACCTCCGCGAAGAAAGCCTGCTCCGCCGCTGACCAGAAGCAGAACGGGCCCGGAAACACTTCCGGGCCCGTTCCAGCGAGGGCTTACCTCAGCCGCGCAGCATCTCTGCGACGAGGAAGGCCAGTTCCAGCGACTGCTGGGTGTTCAGGCGCGGGTCGCAGGCGGTCTCGTAGCGACCGGACAGGTCCGAGTCGGAGATCTCCTGGGCGCCGCCCAGGCACTCGGTGACGTCCTCACCGGTCAGCTCGATGTGGATGCCGCCCGGGTGCGTGCCCAGCCGGTTGTGCACCTCGAAGAAGCCCTGCACCTCGTCGACGATGCGGTCGAAGTGGCGCGTCTTGTAACCGGTGCTGGCCTCGTGGGTGTTGCCGTGCATGGGGTCGCACTGCCAGATCACCTGGTGCCCGGAGGCGGTGACCTTCTCCACGATGGCGGGCAGGACGTCGCGGACCTTGCCGTTGCCCATCCGGCTGATCAGCGTGAGCCGGCCCGGCTCGTTGTTCGGGTCCAGCCGCTCGACGTACTCGACGGCCTGCTCGGGCGTGGTGCTCGGGCCGATCTTGAGGCCGATCGGGTTCGAGATCAGCTCGGCGAACGCGATGTGCGCGCCGTCGAGCTGACGGGTGCGGTCGCCGACCCACAGGAAGTGACCGGACAGGTCGTAGAGCCGGGGCGTGTCGCCGCTGTGGTCCAGCCGCAGCATGGCCCGCTCGTAGTCGAGCACCAGCGCCTCGTGGCTGGCGAAGAACTCCACCGAGTGCAGGCTGGAGTCGTCGACGCCGCAGGCGTGCATGAAGCGCAGACCGCGATCGATCTCGGCGGCCACGGACTCGTAGCGCTCACCGGCCGGCGAGTTGAGGACGAAGTCCTTGTTCCAGTCGTGCACCTTGGTCAGCGCGGCCATCCCGGCGCTGGTCAGCGCGCGGGAGAGGTTCATCGCGGCGCTGGCGTTGGCGTAGGCGCGGATCAGCCGCGACGGGTCGTGCCGTCGGGCCTCCTCGGTGGCGACCAGCGAGTTGACCATGTCGCCCCGGTAGGAGGGCAGGCCGAGCGCGTCGGTGTTGCTGGAGCGCGGCTTGGCGTACTGGCCGGCGATCCGCCCGAGCTTGACCACGGGCATGCTCGCGCCGTAGGTCAGCACGACGGCCATCTGCAGCAGGGTCCGGATGTTGCCGCGGATGTGCGGCTCGGTGTTGTCCGCGAACGTCTCCGCGCAGTCACCCCCCTGCAGCAGAAACGCCTCACCGCGGGCGACCGCGGCGAGGTGGTGGCGCAGCTGGTCCACCTCGGAGGGCACGGTCACCGGCGGAACGCTCTCCAGCACCTTGCGAACGTTGCCGACCTCTTGGTCCGGCCACGTCGGCTGCTGAGCCGCGGGGCGAGCCAGGGCGTCATCAAGACGGGCACGCATCTCCGACGGCAGCGGAGGCAACTCGGGCAGGTCATCTACGGGGACGTCGACGGTCCAGTTCACGCGGTCAAGAATAGGCGCTCCGCGCTACTGCTTTTTCGTCGGGAGCGCAGTCTCACACTCGGACCCGCGACGTCCACTACCGGTCGGCGTCGATTCAGTTCCCGCCAACCCCGACCCAGCGCGCGAACTCCACCGCGCCGGCAGGCGCGCGACGCCGCCCGAACATCGCCCGCACGCTCTCCCGCACCGACGGATGCACCCTGACAACACCCATGCCCGAGCCTGGTCGATGTGGTGATGCGCGACACGCTCAGGTCGCCTCGGGTCGACGACTGAAACCCGGCCACCGCGCTCGACCGCGACCGCGCACCAGTGCACGTCGGCGTGGAGCTCGCTCGCCGGTGTTGAAGTACGGCGTCGCGACGGCGCCGCGGCCGATCGCCTCTCTCGACGACCGCATGTGGTCGTCGGCGCGCCCGGCGTCACCGCTGCGCGCGGCGAGCACCGCTGCCCGCAGGTGCAGCTGCGCCTGGACTCCGAGCGCCCGCCCGTCCCGATGCTCGGCGATGCGCCGCAGTGAGCGATCGAGAAGTCGGAGTCCCGCCGAGTAGTGCCCTGCCTGCAGGAAGTGGCTCGACCGGTGCCAGTCGGAGACGGCCACCCTCAGCGGATCACCAGTCGCCGGGGCGAGTGCGACGTGGCGTTCCGAAGCGATCGCCGCCAGGTCCGGATGCCCGAACCTCCCCACCACCGACGTGCTCAGCCGGGAGGCGTCGTGCAACAGGGCTCGGGCTTGTTCGCCGCCGCTGGTGCCCGGCGCGGTTCTCTCGGCCAGGAGGTAGAGGTGGTGCAGCACCTGCGGCAGACCGCGCGCCAGATCGTCGTACCGCTGCCCCGCACGGAGACGTTCCGAGCGGTCCAGGAGCACTCGCAACTCGTGGGGGCCGAGTTCCGGTGCGGTGGGCCGCGGATCGTCGAAGGCGTGCAACGCCTCCCGGAGTTGCGGAATGTCAGCCCGCTCGCTGTGGAAATCCTCGACAGCATCGGACACCCGGACACCGTGCAGCTCGCGGGTGTCGACGCCGAAGACTTTGGCGCAGGCCGCGACGAACGCAGGGCTCGGCGGGGTTCTTCCCTGCTCGACCTTCTTCACCAGGCTGGTCGACACGCACAATCGCGCCGCCAACTGCTGCTGCGTCCACCCGGCGAGCTTGCGCGCCCACGGCGATCCGCGTCCCGGTGCTCTCCACCCGAGCATGGTCCCCGCGTTGTCCCTCAGGCTCGCACGTCACTCCTAGTGTCATTCGCGCAACGTTAGGTAATCGTCAGTGTCGAGTTGGAGGTACCGAATGACCGAGGCCGCACGCTACTTCTGGCTCCCGGTAGCGGACGAGAAGAGCGGCTACGGGCTCACCCGGCACGCCTTCCCAGGAAGACGAGCGGACGCCGACCTCGCGCAACCAGCCCACTGCGGCCAAACCTTCGCCCTCGCAACCCCCTCCGAAATGGACTGGATCTGCGCCCCCACCTGCCAGGACTGCAACGACACCCTCAAAGCCACGCGCCGCTGACCCCATCCCTGGCACACGGGAGACGCCCGCCCACCCGGCCGACCTCGCCGATCACTGCCCCGCGGAGGCGACGACGCGGGGCGACGATTTCGCGCGAAATCGTTCTCTCCGGCCGGAAACGCCCTCTCGCCGGCGGATGCGGCGCTATCCTCCGCCGCGTCGCGATCTTGAGAGGAGCGGTTGGTGACGCAGACGCGCTGGGGTGAGTCGGGGCAGGAAGCGCCGGAGAAACCGCCGAAGAGCGGCGTGCTCGCGAATCCGGTGTGGGCATTGCTCGGCATCGCCGCGAACGCAGCCGGTTTCGCCAGCTTCGTGGCCAACCCGACCCCGTTCATCTCCGCGTTCATCGCCGTGGTGGCCGTGGCGCTGGGAACGATGGGGCTGTGGACCAGCTGCGGCAAACCCGTGGGCGTGAAGGTGATCCTCTCGGTCGCGGTGATCGTCGCCGGTTCGGTTCTTCTCTCCGTGATCATCACAAGGGCCGTGGTCTCCGCGCCCACCAGCGGAGATCAGCAGTCCGGCACCGAGCAGACAACTCCGCCTTCGACGACGGGCCGGGGCGACGCTCCGGTCTCGTCTCCGGCATCGACACCGGCCACGTCGTCGCAGGCCGCGCCCGCCCCGGCCGAATCCGGGATCGCCCGAGCGAGCGGCGACAAGCCCATCGCGCTGACGTCGTCCTACGCGCTGGACCTCGACTCGCGCGAGCCCTACTGGATCGCGAAGCCAACATCGAGCAGCAGCAACTCCGGTCTCACCGACGACCTCAGCAATTCGGGCGGATACCTGAGCGCGCCGCACGACCTGGCCTACATGGGCAACGGACAACCCACGCTCGACGACTGCATCCGAGCTCCGTACAAGAGCCAAGCCAGCTACGAAGAAGCCGTCACCGGCGCGGCGTTCTGCGTGAAGACCTCCAGCGGCACCTACGGCCGGGTCACCATCCTCCAAGGCGAAGGGAGCCAGCTCATGCTGGACGTCGTGGTGTGGAAGAAGCCCTACTGACCTGCGCTCGCTCGGATTCCGCTTCGGCGGCGTCGGCGTCGTAGCCGACCGGTTCCCAGCGCTTGGCGATCAGGGCGATGAGGCCCATGAGGGGCGCTAGGGCGATCACCCAGAAGACGCCGCTGGCGAGAGCTGTGCTCAGGACCGGGAAGAAGAACAGGGCCAGCGTCGAGCCGACGCGCAACGTGCCCTGGTTGAAGCCGAGGCCGGTGCCGCGCATCGACGTCGGGTAGCTCAGCGACGCGAAGCTCATGAAGTGCGCGCCGGGACCGGAGGCCTGGGCGAACATGAACGCGCCGAGCGCGGCGATGGCGAACAGCACGTAGGCCGTGCCGTCCGGCTTGCCGATCAGGGCCAGCGCCACCAGCGAGGCCAGCTGGACGGAGAATCCGACGAACGTCAGCTTCCACGCGCCGACCCGGTTGGCCAGCCGGATCCCCAGCACACCACCGGTGACCGCGAAGACCAGGTTGAGCACCAGCGATGCGCTGATCGTGTTCAGCGCGCCCTGCGCCAGGATGCTGGCGATGATCACCGGCAGGCCGTAGGCGACCGCGTTGTAGCCGAAGGTCTGCGCCAGGCCGATCGTCAGGGCTTGGAAGGTGCGGGCCCGGTAGCGGCGCTCGAAGAGCCGCTTGACCTCCGGAAGCCCCTTGCGCTCGGGCTTCTCGGGAACCTGCGCGTCCTCGGCGACGGTGGCGTTCACGCCGTAGGAGCGGGTGAGGATCTCCGCCGCGCGCCGCAGATCACCGTTGTCGGCCGCCCAGGACGGGGACTCGTTCATGTACTTGTTGCGCACCAGCAGGATCACCAGCGCGGGCACCGCGCCGAATCCGACGGTGAACCGCCACAGCAGGCCGTGGTGGGCCTCCGGCAGCAGGAAGTAGAGCGCCATGATCACCACGTAGCAACCGCTGGTGGCCACGTACCAGGCCGTCGACCAGGACGCGGTGCGCGCGCCCTTGCTGCCCTTGCCGCGCAGCCGGGAGAACTCCGCGAGGAAGGCCATCGCCACGGGGATGTCCATGCCGACGCCGAAGCCCATCAGGAACCGGAAGAAGATCAGCACCTCGGCGTTGGGGGCGAGCGCGCAGCCCAGCGCCGAGATCACGAAGAACAGCATGTCGGCCATGAACACGCGGTAGCGGCCGAGCCTGTCGACCAGCACGCCGCCGAACCAGGCGCCGAGGATCGCGCCCACGCTGATCGAGGCCGTCACCGCGCCCGCGCCCACCGAGGTCAGGCCGAACTGCTGCTTGATGTCGGTGATGCCGTAGGCCAGCGAGGTCAGGTCGTAGGCGTCCAGGAAGATCCCGCCCAGCGCCAGCAGGACGATCATCTTCGCGTGACTGCCGCGCGCCGCACCCGAGTTGACCAGTTCGGTGACGTCCTGCGCCGAGCGGATGAGCACCGGCGGGCGCTCGGCGGCGGATTGCGTGGACACGCGGGCTCCTTCGGGATGAACGGGGATGTCGGCCGCAACGCTGCGAACCGTTCGAATCGCGAAGGAAGAGCCTAACCGGATGAGAACACGCGTCCACATGATGGAACGCGGGGGCCTCGCTCGAGGCCCCCGCGTTGCCGGGTGGGTCAGCCGAAGAGGACTTCGGCTTCGGCGAGGCGTTCCTTGGGGACCGTTTTGAGCGCCGCCGTCGCTTCGCTGAGCGGGACCCGCACGATGTCGGTGCCGCGCAGGGCGACCATCTTGCCGTGGTCGCCGTCGGTGATGGCGTCGATGGCGTGCAGGCCGAAGCGGGTGGCCAGCACCCGGTCGTAGGCCGTGGGGGTGCCGCCGCGCTGGGTGTGACCGAGCACGACCGCGCGGGACTCCTTGCCGGTCCGGTTGGCGATCTCATCGGCCAGCCAGGTGCCGACGCCGCCGAGCCGGACG
The DNA here is from genome assembly GCF_004349225.1 of Saccharopolyspora karakumensis. Lineage (NCBI taxonomy): Bacteria > Bacillati > Actinomycetota > Actinomycetes > Pseudonocardiales > Pseudonocardiaceae > Saccharopolyspora > Saccharopolyspora karakumensis. The sequence continues at coordinate 75,620 of NZ_SMLA01000005.1, read as the reverse complement.
TGCCCGAACGCGTCCTTCTCGCCACCGGCCAGCAGCTCCTCGCCGCCCTCCGGAATCGCGCCCTCCGCGACGACGATGATCGGCGCGTACTGGCGCTCGAAGCGCTGCTGGACCCAGTCCACGACGCGCTCGACGCTGAACTCCTGCTCCGGCACCAAGATCACGTTCGCGCCGCCCGCCAAGCCCGAGTGCAGGGCGATCCAGCCCGCGTGCCGACCCATCACCTCGACCACCAGCGCGCGGTGGTGCGACTCGGCCGTCGTGCGCAGCCGGTCGATCGCCTCGGTGGCGATGTGCACGGCGGTGTCGAAGCCGAAGGTGTAGTCGGTGGCGTCGAGATCGTTGTCGATCGTCTTCGGCACGCCCACCACCGGCACGCCCTCCTGGGTGAGCTTCTCGGCCACGCCGAGGGTGTCCTCACCGCCGATGGCGACCAGCGCGTCGATCCGGTGCTCGGCGATCGTGGCCTTGAGCCGGTCCACGCCACCGTCGACCTTGTACGGGTTGGTGCGCGAGGAACCGAGGATCGTGCCACCGCGGTTGAGGATCTCCTCCACCTTGTCCAGCGTCAGCGGCGTCGTCAGGCCTTCGATCGGGCCGAGCCAGCCGTTCCGGAATCCGATGATCTCGTGCCCGAAGACCGAGATCCCCTTGCGGGTCACCGCGCGGAGCACCGCGTTGAGCCCTGGGCAGTCGCCGCCACCGGTGAGTACTCCGACACGCATTCCAGCGGACATCGCTGTTGCCGCCTCCTCGAATCCAACCCGTCAGTGATCCACGTCTCCCCCTCGGGACAGCGTTGCACGGACTGGATCGGTGCAGCAAGAACCTCACGCGCTTACTCGCCGGTATGGCGGAATCACAGCGGGTATCCGCGCTTGCGCTGGATCTCCTCGATGACCTTCCAGCGCTCGAGGTTGTGCTTGGCGTCGGCGAGCGCGTCGTGGGCGTTGTCCGGGGCCGACGGCAGCTTGGGCTTGCCGACGTCCTCCCAGCGCTGCCGCAGGTCGCGGGTGAACTTCGGGATCCGGGACGGCAGCGTCGGCATCGGCCCCCACAGCTGCGCCAGCGCCACGTGGTCGTAGGCGGCGTACCAGGCCCAGAGCTCGATGTTCCCGCTGCGCGAGGTGAGGAACTTGTACAGGTCCTCGCGGATGCGGGACCGGGACTTCCAGCACTGCTCGGCCGGCGGCGGCAACTGCGGCAGGACGTGCTCACGCACCCAGGCGCCCGCGCGGGCGGCGTCGAACTCGGTGGACACCGCGTAGAACTCGCGACCCGTCTCGTCGACCACACCGATCGACACCAGCTCGATGGTCCGCCCGTCCTCGATGAACTCGCAGTCGTAGAAGTACCGCACCCACGAAGCGTATGCGGCCTCGTTCGAGCTGCTCGGTCCGGCCCGTCAGCCCGCCTTGGACTGCGGGAGCCGCGAAGCCGAACTGGTGCTCCACCCGCCCAGGTCGTTGCCCTGCGCGGCCAGCTCGTCCTTGACCTTGGAGGCGTAGACGTCGACGTACTCCTGGCCGGAGAGCTCCATCAGGGCGTACATGATCTCGTCGGTGATCGAGCGCTCGACGAAGCGGTCGCCGGCCATGCCCTCGTAGCGCGAGAAGTCCAGCGGCTCGCCGACCTTGACCACGACCTTGTGCGGCCACCACATCTTCGAGCCGATCGGGTTGACCTTGTCGGTGCCGAACATGGCGATCGGGATGACCTGCGTCCCCGACTCCAGCGCCATCCGGGCCACACCGGTCTTGCCCTTGTAGAGACGGCCGTCCGGGGAGCGGGTGCCCTCCGGGTAGACGCCCAGCAGCTTGCCCTCCGACAGCAGCCGCACACCCGTGTCGAGGGCGGCCTGCGCGGCGGCACCGCTGGAGCGGTCGATCGGCACCTGACCGACACCGGAGAAGAACGCCTTCTTGAACTTGCCGCGCACTCCCTTGCCGGTGAAGTACTCGCGCTTGGCCAGGAACGTCACCCGGCGCGGCATCATCAGCGGCATGAAGAACGAGTCGGCGACGGCCATGTGGTTGCTGACCAAGATCGCGCCCCCCTCGCGCGGCACGCGCTCGACGCCTTCGACTCGCGGGCGGCAGAACAACTTCATGAGGGGACCGAGCAGTAGGTGTTTCATCACCCAGTACATCACGGCGCCGCCGCCTCCTCACGCGCGAAACTTTGCTGTTCAGCCTACGGAGCGCGAACTTTGCGCACAATGAGCACCGTCCGGAAACCGATCACGTCACACCTGGTATGGAATCCTCCGTTCCGCTCGTTGTCCGCATCGGCGCGAACAGCGGATCCTCGGACGCTCACGAGCCAGTCCCAATCGTCGGCTCCGCGTGCGACGATGAAGCGCAACAGGCACAGCGGCCCCGTGGCGTTCGAGCCGGGTGGGAGGTTCACGGGTGGGAGGAACAGGGTCAGTGCTAGTCGGCGCAGAACCATTCGCGCACGAGGGCTCCGACGACATCGGCGTGCTGCTGTGCCACGGCTTCACCAGCACGCCGCAGAGCATGCGGGGCTGGGCCGAACACCTGGCCGAAGCCGGCCACACCGTGCGCTGCCCGCTGCTCCCCGGCCACGGAACGCGGTGGCAGGAACTCAACCGGACGACCTGGCGCGACTGGTACGGCGCTGTCGAGCAAGCGCTCGACGAGCTGCGCGACCGGTGCCGGTCGGTGTTCGTCTTCGGCCTGTCGATGGGCGGCACGCTGACGCTGCGCCTCGCCGAGCAGAACCCCGACATCGCCGGGATCGTGCTGGTCAACCCGTCGGTGATGACCCTGCGCAAGGAGGCAAAGCTGCTGCCGGTGCTCAGCCGGGTGGTTCCGTCGCTGGCCGCCATCGCCGGTGACATCGCCAAACCGGAGGTCGTGGAACTGGCCTACTCGCGCCTGCCGCTGCGCGGCATGGCGAGCCTGCAGCAGCTGTGGGGCGTGGTGCGGGCCGACCTCGGATCGGTCCGGCAGCCGCTGCTCCTGCTGCACTCCGCGGTGGACCACGTCGTGGAGCCGGAGAACTCCGCGATCGTGCTGAACGAGGTGGGCAGCCAGGACGTCACCGAGGTCGTGCTCGACGACAGCTACCACGTCGCGACGCTGGACCACGACGCACCGAGGATCTTCAGCGACAGCGTCGAGTTCGTGCACCGCGTCCACGGCGCACGGGTCGGGGAATCGGCATGAGCGCCCGCCACAACTCCTCGGACGGGCCCGAGGACATCGACGCCGCCTTCGCCGAGATCGTCGCCGACCTCGAGCGCGACACCAAGTTCGGCAAGTGGCCGGGCGAGGAGGACGACGCGCAGCCGCAGCCGTCCTCGGACGAGCAGACGCGCCCGGCGTCCGACGCACCGGACGAGACCAAGCCGGTGGAGCCGCCCGCCGAGCAAGGACCGCGCGATTGGGCTCCGGCGGCGGAAGAGGAGGAGCACTTCGTTCCGCCCGAGCCTCCGCCGCTGCCGATCCCGCGCCCGGCGACGTTCCTCGGAGTCGGGGTCGTGGTGCTCGGCGTGCTGGTGCTGCTGATCCCCGGACTGGCGGGCATCGCGGCGACCGTGAAGCTGCCGCTGGGGCTGGTGCTGATCAGCGCCGGGATCGGCTGGCTGCTCTTCCGGCTCCGGCAGACGCCGCCCAGCGATTCCGACGACGGCGCGCAGGTCTAGCAGTCTGCGGGTCGCCGCTGTGCTCGGCGGTTCGGGGAGCGGAACCTGAGCGGCTCTGCCGCTGCGCTCACCCGCTCTCAGGACACCTTCGGGCCGGTCAGGACGTGCTGGCGCGCCATGGCTGCCGCCCCGATCATCGCCGCCGGGTCGCCGTGGTGGGCGACCCGGACCCGGGCGAGAGGCCGGTGACCGGAACCGGTGACGGCCGCGGCGTAGTGATCGCGGGCCTTGTCCAGGAACAGGTGCGCGGAGTCGGAGACACCACCGGAGATGACCACGACCTCGGGGTCGTAGACGTCGGCGACCAACGCCAGCCCCTCCCCCAGCCAGCGGGCCAGGTCGTCCATCGCGCAGACCGCGACCTCGTCGCCGGCGTCCGCGGCGCGGGCGACGTCGAGGCCGGACGGTTCCGCCGGGAGCGACGTGGTGCCGGTTCCGACGAGTTCGGCGGCGGTCGCGGCCAGCGCGGTTCCGCTGCAGTAGCGCTCCCAGCAGCCGCTCTTGCCGCACGGGCACTTCCGACCACCCGGCACCAACCGCAGGTGGCCGAGTTCCGGGGCGACGCCGAACGCGCCTCGGAAGACCTCGCCGTCGATCACCAGCGCACCGCCGATGCCGGTCCCGAGCGCCACGAGCGCCGCGACCCCGGCGCCGACCGCAGCGCCGAAGCGCTGCTCGGCCACGGCCGCCGCGTTCGCGTCGTGCTCCAGCACCACCGGGAGCCCCAGCCGGTGGGAGAGCTCGTCGGCGACGGCGACGTGCCGCCACGGCAGGTGCGGCGCGAACCGCACCACCCGCCGGTCTTCGCTGACGAAACCCGCGACCGCCAGACCGACTCCGTCGATCGGGTACTGGTCGGTGAGCACCCGGACCGTGTCGGCGATGGCCGTGTTGAGCTCCGGCCCCGTCTTCGGGGTCGGCACCCGGTGCGTCCGCAGGATCTGGCCGTGCTCGTCCGCCACGGCCGCGCGCACGCTGGTACCGCCCACGTCCACGCCGATGGTCAGCACACCGCGTCTCTCTCCGCCAAGACCGGTCCCGCGACCCGCTGGACCTGAATGCGCTGCACCTTCGGCTCCTCCGGCTGAGCCTCCTCCGGCTCGTCCGCGGAGGGCTCGGCGCGGTCGGCCAGCGCTTGCCGCAGCTGCTGGACGATGCCCAGCAGCTGGTCGTTGAGCTCGGGACGCTGCCCGCGCGACAGGTCCATCGCGGCGCACAGGGGGCAACAGCCGCAGCCCGCACCGGACTCGTCCGGCTGCCCTTCGCGCGGGCAGCCGCGCAGGTACTCCTCCGCCTTGCCCGCCAGGGCGTCCAACAGCAGCCGCAGCTCTTCGAGCAGTTGATCGTGCTCGCGCATCTGGATCACCGCATCCACAGATCGGGGTCGGGACGGAACCGCACCGTCAGCCCGTCGTCACCGGCCACGGCCGAGGTCACCACGCACCGCTGCAGCACAGCGGGCAGGGCGACCAGCCGTCGCCGTCCATCGACGGTAATCGCCAGCTCGGGTCCGATCCGGGCCAGGTCCAGCTCGGCCGCCGGGTGCAGCGGCAGACCGATGCGCAGCGTGTACTCCGCGTCCAGCGATTTGCCGCCGCCACCGCCGACGCGCATCTCCGGCGGGGTCGCGTCGTTGGCGAGCGGGTCGCCGTCGCCGTAGAGCTCGGCGCCGAGTTCCAGCAGCTGCGCGGTGCCGACCGGCTCGGCGGCCCGGTGCACGACGGTGCGCAGCGGCAGGTCGGTGGCCGCGCGCAGCGTGTCGAGGACCGCCTCCTGCTCCTTGCGGCGCGTCCGCAGCCAGCCGGCGGCGTCACCCCGGGCCGAACCCGGGTGCGGGACCACGCGATTGGCGACGAGCCCGTCGACGCGGATCCGCTGCAGCGCGAGGGCCGTCAGCGTCCGGCGGGTCTCGGCGGCGACGACCGATTCCGGCGTCAGCACCAGGCGAACGCTGGTGCCGGGGTCGGTGAGCATGTCCTTGAGCGCGGACAGCTGCTCGGCGAGCCTGCCGAGCCCGTCGGCGACGGCGTCCCAGCGCTCCACCTGGTCGCTGCCGGCGATGCCGGCCAGCAGTCCGCGAACGGCCCTGCGATGAGCGGGGAACAGCCGTTCCAGGTATCCGGCCAGGGACTCCGGAAGGGCCAGCAGGCGCAGCGTTTCCGCGGTCGGGCCGCAGTCGACGATGACGGTGTCCCACAGCCCGCTGCTCGCGAGCCGGTGCACCTCGGTCAGCGCGAGCAGGTCCTCGACGCCGGGCAGCACGGTGAGCTCCTCGGCGTCGACCTCGCCGACTCCCGCGCCGCGCAACAGGGTTCGCAGGTGTTCTCGGAGCTCGCGCCAGGTCCCGTCGACGAGGCTGCGGGTCTGCACCTCGGCGGCGTGCAGCACCGCGCCGGTGTCACCGACGCGGACCTCGGCGGGTTGCGCGCCCAGGCCGGCTCCGAGCGCGTCGGCCAGCGAGTGGGCCGGGTCGGTCGAGACCGCCAGCACCTTGCCGCCGTCGCCCGCGACGCGCGCGGCAGTGGCCGCGGCCAGGGTCGTCTTGCCGACCCCGCCCTTTCCGGTGAACAGCAGGATGCGCAATGGGCGATCTATTCCGCTTCCACGCGGCGCTTGAGCTCCTTGAGCGCCGTATCCATGATCATCTTCTCCGCCTTGCGCCGGAACAGGCCGATCATCGGGATCGCCAGGTCGACCGCGAGGCTGTAGGTGACCTCGGTGCGCGCGTCACCGAGCGGCTTGAGCGTGTAGCTGCCCTTCTGGGCCTTCTGCACCTGGCCTTCGACCAGCTCCCAGCTCACCGAGAGTCCGTCGGCGGCCCAGCTGTAGACGTTGGTGTAGGTGTCCTTGACCACGCCCGCGTCCAGCACGAAGCGGACCCGCTCGGCGCTCCCGCCGGAGTTCTGGGAGAGCACCTCGGTCTCCTTGACCGCTTCCGCCCACTCCGGATACGCCGGGAAATCCGCGATGACCGCCATGATCCGCGCAGCGGGGGCCTCGATCTCGATGGACTGGGTGGACTGATCGACCATGCGCGCAGGCTACCGGGTAGCCACCCGCGCGGCGTCAACGAGGAGCGAGGTTTCTGCGAAGTCCGCGAAACTCACCTCCTCGGGCGTCGTTCACCACCGCAGGACGTACGGCCGCTCCGTCCGCTTGAAGTGCCCGACGTTGACGCACTCGGTGCAGCCGATGCGCATCCGCTGCGACAGCGGCTGGTGCACGTGCCCGAACAGCGACCACCGGGGCTGATCAGCGTTGATGCGCGCCAGCACGCTGGCGGAACCGGCCTCCTGGCTGCGCGCCACCACGTCGTAGGTCAGCTCGGCGACGGCGGGCGGCTGGTGGGTGCACAGCACGTCCACCGCGGGCAGCGAGGCGACCGCCTCGTCGTACTCCTCCGCGACACGCAGGTAGGGCACCCAGGCCGAGTGGGCGCGCAGCGTCGCTCCTTCGGGCAACCGAACGCCACCGACGAACCCGAACGTCAGCCCGCCGATCTCGGTCGTCTCGCCGTCGAGGACGTGGATGCCCTCGCGCGCGAACTCGGGCCACAGGTAGGGCGCGTCGACGTTGCCCGGCGTCGCGTAGGTGGGCGCGGTCATCGCGCCGAACAGCTCCGCGTACTGCTCGCGCACGGCGTCGGCGACCGTCTGGGCCGGGTCGGTCAGGCTCGCCCACAGCGAGCGGATGTAGGCCCCGAACTCCGGGCCGCGGCGGCTGCGCCGCAGCTCCGCGAACCGCTCGACCTTCTCCGCGCCGAAGACGCGGCCGAGGATGCCGTTGCCGTGATCGTGGTAGTCGACGAAGTCGATCAGGTCACCCAGCACGACCAGCGCGTCGGCCCCGTCGCCGGCGCGCTTGAGCGCCTCGACGTTGCCATGGACGTCGGACACGACGTGAACGCGCAACTTCCAACCCCACTTCCGCGATGACGGCTTCTGTCGAACCTAATCCGCCGAGGTGCCGGATCGCACCGCCCGTTGTGCACTTGTTCTTACCCGCCGGCGCCGCACCCGTCGCGCCGCCGACCGGTGGACGATCGTCCGAATGGAAGAGGTTTAGGCTGTGCCCGCTGGTGTGGCCTGAGATAACGGGGGCTACCGCCCAGTAACTATCAGCGTTAGGTTGAGCCCACTAGACAGGCTTTTCTTCGGAGGTTTCGACGTGCGAGAGTTCAGCGCACCCGCCACTACGAAAGTGGCCGAGGACGAGAACCTCACCGACATGGTGTGGGCCAACGCGGAGCGTTTCGGGAGCACCGTGAGCTTCCGGCGCCGGGTGGACGGCACCTGGGTCGACGTCACCGCCGCCGACTTCGCCGCGCAGGTCCTGGCCGTGGCCAAGGGCATGATCGCCGCTGGGCTGGAACCCGGCGACCGGGTGGGGCTGATGTCCCGCACCCGCTACGAGTGGACGCTGCTGGACTTCGCGATCTGGACTGTCGGATGCATCACAGTCCCGATCTACGAGACCTCCTCGGCCGACCAGGCCGAGTGGATCCTCACCGACTCCGGCGCGAAGGCGGCCTTCGTGGAGACCGAGGCGCACCGCGCCGAGATCGACAAGGTCGTCGACCGGCTCTCCGAGGTCCGCCACATCTGGCAGATCGAGGGCCCGACCAGCGGCGGCGCGGCCGGCGCGGTCGACGAGCTCACCGCGCTGGGCGCCGAGGTACCCGACCAGCAGGTGCACGAGCGGCGCAGGGCGGTCACCGCCGAGGACGCCGCGACCCTCATCTACACCTCGGGCACCACCGGCCGCCCCAAGGGCTGCGTGCTGACCCACCGCAACCTGCTCGCCGAGGTGCGCGCCGACATCGACGCGTTCCCGCAGCTGACCAAGCCCGGCAACTCGTTGCTGATGTTCCTGCCGATGGCGCACGTGCTCGCCCGCGCGATCACCATCATGTGCATCTACGGCAAGGTCACCCTCGGCCACACCGCGGACGTCAAGGACCTGATCAACGACCTCGGTTCCTTCCGGCCGACGTTCGTGCTGGCCGTGCCGCGCGTGTTCGAGAAGGTTTACAACACCGCCAAGCAGAAGGCCCACGGCGACGGCAAGGGCAAGATCTTCGACGCCGCCGAGGAGACCGCCGTCCAGTACTCCAAGGCCATGGACACCGGCGGCGCGGGGCTCGGCCTCAAGGCCAAGCACGCGGTGTTCAACAAGCTGGTCTACGGCAAGCTGCGCGCCGCGCTGGGTGGTCGTTGCATCGCGGCGGTCTCCGGCGGTGCTCCGCTGGGCGAGCGGCTGGCGCACTTCTTCCGCGGCGTCGGCGTCCCGGTGCTGGAGGGCTACGGCCTGACCGAGACGACCGCCGCGGCCGCGGTGAACGTCGAGGAGGGCTTCAAGGTCGGCACCGTCGGCCGCCCGCTGGCCGGCACCTCGATCCGGATCGCCGAGGACGGCGAGATCCTGATCAAGGGCGACGTGGTGTTCAAGGAGTACTGGAACAACCCGACCGCCACCAAGGAGTCCATCGAGGACGGCTGGTTCCACACCGGCGACCTGGGCTCGCTGGACGACGAGGGCTACCTGCGGATCACCGGCCGCAAGAAGGAGATCATCGTCACCGCCGGTGGCAAGAACGTCGCCCCGGCCGTGCTGGAGGACGGGCTTCGCTCGCACCCGCTGATCAGCCAGTGCATGGTGGTCGGCGACCAGAAGCCGTTCATCGGCGTGCTGATCACGCTGGACCCGGAGTTCGTGCCGTCCTGGCTGGCCAACAACAACCGCCCGGCCGACACGCCGATGTCCGAGCTGATCAACGACCCGGACCTGCGGGCCGAGGTCCAGGGCGCGGTCGACGAGGCCAACAAGGCGGTGTCCCGGGCGGAGGCGATCAAGCAGTTCCGCATCCTCACCGAGGACTTCACCGAGGCCACCGGCGAGCTCACCCCGAGCATGAAGCTCAAGCGCAACAAGGTCGCGGAGAACCACGCGGCCGACATCGAGGCGATCTACTCCTGATCCACCGGCACCGTCCGGTCGACCCGGGCGGTGCCGGGACTCGAACACCTCCGGGTGACACACGGCGGTGCGACGACCGGATTCCCGGTTGGCGCACCGCCGTTCTCGCCCCTCAGGCCAGTGACCTCGGGAGGTCGGCGCCCCAGGCCGCCAGCAGCTGCGGCGAGGTCATGCCGGTGGACTCGTGGAGGGCGGCCTCCGCCTCGTCCGGGCTGGTGGCCATCGCGATGCGGCGGTAGAGCTCGGTGAGGCCCGGCTCGCCCAGGCGCTCCGCCAGGAAGTGCACCACCGACCAGGACTGCTGGTAGGCGAGGTCGAGACGACGACCGGCCTGGTGGAACTCGGTGTTGGTGGGCAGCCGCAGCGGCGGGCCCACTTCCCGGACCGAGCGGGCGAGGTCCGGGGCGACGTCGCGCGGAGCCAGCCCGCTCTTGCGGTAGCCGATGTAGTCCGGGTAGCCCTCCAGCATCCACATCGGAGCGCCGTCGGCGGTGACCGCCCGGGCCGCGACGTGGGTGATCTCGTGCCGCAGCACCACGCCCAGCGCCACGCCGGAGAGCTGCTCGGTGGTGCTCGGGCTCAGCACGACGCGAGCTCCCTCCACGCGCTTCGTCCGGGTGTCCACCAGATCGGCGATTGCCACACCGGCGATGCCGTCGACGGCGAACTCCGGCCCCACCAGCGACCGCAGCTCCTCCGGTGAGCCGGGCACCAGCACGCCCACGCGCTGAGCCCAGCCGCTCCCCCACACCTCGGTCACGTCGGACACCGCCGCGTCCAGCTGCTCCGCGACCCGGTCCACAGCCGCGGAATCGTGGCCGACGACCACCCCGCGATCGGTGCGCCGCACCTCGACGCGGCCGAAGTCCCACGGTCCGCGCCACGCGTCGGGCACCACGCCGGTGTCCTCGGTGAGGTACCAGGAATCGCCCCGGCGGACGAACAGGTAGCCGAGCGGGCGCTGGGTGGGCACCGAGTCGGCACCGGACAGCGCGTACCGCAGCACCACGCGGGACGCCAGCACCTCGTCGGCGGCGGGAACCGGGGCGTGCGGCAGCGGAGCGCCGTCGAGCCGGTAGCCGAAGCTGCTCAGCGGCACGGACCGCAGGTTGTGGAACAGCTGCACCTGGCGCTGCTGGAACTCGGCGGGCGCTTCCGGGTCCACAGTGGCCGCGAACGCCGCTTCGTCGCCGTCCCGGATGGATTCCTCGCGGCGGGTCAGCAGCTCGCTCACGGCCATCTCAGGGGCCGGCAACCGGGCGGCCAGGCCCGCGTGCCCGGCCGCCGCCGGCGCCGGCGGCGGTTCGACCGGAGCCGGGGACGGCAGACCCAGCAGCGCGAGCCCGCCCAGCACCGCGGCCGACGCGGCGAGCACCAGCCAGCCGCGCGCTTTTCCGGTCGAAGACACGGCTCGCATCGTAAGTCCGCTCACCGCACCGGTCGACGCGCACCGCACGTGAAAACGTTTCGGGGCCGGCGCCCGAAGGCACCGGCCCCGAAGCACGACTGCATGGATCAGCCCGCGACGCGGCGCATGGCCGTGACGTCACCGATCTTCTTGTAGTCGGTCACCTTCACCACGTCGCCCGAGGTGGGGGCGTGCACGGCCTTGCCGTTGCCGATGTACATCGACACGTGGCTGACCGGGCTGTAGTAGAAGATCAGGTCGCCCGGCTTGAGCTGGCTGGCCGTCACCGACTTGCCCTCGCTGACCTGGGTCTTGGTCGAGCCGCCGATGGTGACGCCCGCCTGCTTGTAAGCCCAGTACATGAGCCCGGAGCAGTCGAAGCTGCTGGGGCCCTTGGCGCCCCAGACGTACGGCGAGCCCTGCTTGCCCAGCGCCGCGTTGACGGCCTGGATGGCCGCACCGGCACCGGCGATCGAGCCGACACCGGTCTCACCGTCGGAGATCAGGGAGTCCTGATCCTCGCCGCTGAGCTCGGCGTACTTCTCCTCGACCTTCTCGATCTGGTCCTTCATGGCCTTGGACTTGTTCTTCATGTCCACGGCCAGCCGGGCGGCGTCCTGCTCGGCCTGCGCCGCGCGGTTGCGCGCGTCCTTGGCGGTCCGCTCCGCGTCCTCGGCCTGGTGCGTGGCCGCCGCGAGCGCCTTGACCGCGTCGTTGTTGTCCTTGGCCAGCGCGTCCAGCGCGGAAGCGCGGTTCAGGAAGTCATCCGGGGTCTCGCTCACCAGCAGTGCGGAGAGCTTGTTCAACCGCGCGCCCTGGTAGGAGGCGTGGGTGAGCTTGTCGACCTGGCCGCGGAACCTCTCTTCTTCGCCGCGGGCCTGGTTGGCGACCTGCTCGGCCTGCGCGGCCTGAGCTTCGGAACGAGCCAGTTCGGCCTTCTTGGCCTCGTGGTCGTCCTCGGCCTTCTTCATGTCCTCGGTGAGCTGCTCAGCCTGGTGCTGGAGCTCGCGGACCTGCTTGGCCGCGTCCGAGGCGTTGTTCGGGAGAGGCGGGTCTGCGAGGGCGGCACCGCCGGAGGTCATGCCGACGACTGCAGCGACCGCGGTAGCGGCCAGGGCGCCTCGCAATGAGCGCTTGATTCCGTGCGACGCCACGTCGCGCACAGCTCCTTCTGCTTCCGACCGCCTGACCGCATGCGGAAAATCCGCTGGAACGCGGCCCGGTTCCCCGACAAAACCGAATCAGCGGCGCCTCGCGTGTCGCCCGGTATGAGCAACTGATCGCCACGAGGACTCAGGTAGGTTACGAAAGGTGAGGCGACACGTCTAGAAGCGGGGCCCGTTTTCTACTGAGCGCGACTGAACGCCCCTAACGGAGGATAGTCACTTGCTCACAGTAACGGATCTTGCGCCACTTTCACCTGGACTTGTCACCACAACACGCCCACCTTCGGGATACGGAGCGTACCCGAGTGATCCACTATGACTTCCGACACCTCCCCGAAGTCGCCGGGCGGCACCGGAACAGCGGCGAACGGCTAGACCCGGTTCAGCCGCGCCAACAACATCGCCGAGGACACCGAGTAGGCGCCGCGCCGCTGCACCGAGGTCACCACCGCCCGGTCCGACGTGGCGACCACGACCTGACGACCCTCCGGCTCGGCGGCGACCAGATCGCGGATCACGTCGTCGGCCTGCACCCCTGATTCGCTGAACAGCACCCGCACACCGCGAGGCCCCGCGGTCGGCACCGCCAGCACGTCCGCGCCGTCGAAGACCAACGTGACCTCGGCACCGGTGCGTGCGGACAGCGCCGCGAGCTGATGGCCCAGCCGATCGCGCTGATCGGCCAGCGGCAGCTCCGGATACCCGGTCTTGGTGACGTTGTAGCCGTCCACGATCAGGTGCACCGCGGGCAGACCCAGGAGCCGGTCCAGCGCGGCGACGTCGGCGACCTCGCCGGAAGTCGCGGTCTGCTCCCGGACCCGCCGGACCACGTCGGCCGGGCGCGGCCCGGAACCGGCGGCACCGAGCTCGCGGCGCAAACCGCCGACCGCGCCCTCCAAGGTCTCCAGCAGCAGCGCGAGCCGGACCTCGTCGCCCTGCCGCGCCTCCCGGGCGCTCTCCCGCGCCACCCGCACCTCGGCGGCGGCGTGATCGGCGCGCTGCCGCTCCTCCTGCGCGCGCAGGCGTTCGCGGTCCCGGTCGGCGGCGACCTCGGCGACGGCCGATTCCCGCTCCTCGTGGGCCAGCGCGAGCTCCTCCCGCGCGGCCTCGGCCGCGTCCTTGGCCTCCCGCAGCCGCACGCCCTGCTCCCGCAAGCGCTTCCGCAGCCGGTCGGCCTCCGCGTTGCCCGCGGCCTGATCCGCCGACTCGCGCGCCCGCGCGAGCTCCGCCTTGAGCCGGTCGACCTCGGTGGTCAGCCGCTCGACCTTGGCCTGGGCCGAATCGCGTTCGGCCCGCAACTGCCCCTGCTCGCTGCGGAACCCGATCAGCTCCGCGTAGTGCGAGGCGATCGCGGCGCCCTGCAACACCGCCGCCGCACCGACGACCACCGGATCGGGGTCCTGCAACGACAGCGCCCCCGGGCGGTGGTTGCGGCACCAGTCCAGCACCGAGGTGCGGAACACCGAGGACTCGCGCAGCGCGCTCAGCAGCGCGGGCTGACCGAGCTTGGCGCGCTTGGCCGGTGCGAAGCGCACGACCGGGCGCAGCGCGGCGGGCACGTCGGTCGAGCGCATCTCGTCGAGCGCGCCCGCGGCCAGGTCGGCCAGGCGGGCGCGCAGCGGAGGCGGCAGGTCCTCGGGATCGACAGGCGCGGCACCGGGAGTCTGCTGGGAACCGTCCACAGCGGACTCCTCCGGAGTGGGACCGTCCGGCCCCGAGTTCGGTGTCGCCATTCCCACAGGCTAATCGTCGTCGTTCCGCGCACACGCACGCGTGGCGGTGTCGGTGGGGGGACGTAGCGTGCCGATGATGTCCGCGCACCGCCAACTGACCTTCGACGAGATCGCCATCAGCGAGGGAATCCCGCTGCAGGAGGCGACGTTCGTGGTGGTCGACCTCGAGACCACCGGAGGCGACCGGCAGGGCGACGCCGTCACCGAGATCGGCGCGGTGAAGGTGCGCGGCGGTGAAGTGCTCGGCGAGTTCGCAACCCTGGTCAACCCGGAACGCGGCATCCCGCCCGCCGTCGTGTCGATCACCGGCATCACCGAGGCGATGGTGCACGACGCACCTCGCTGGGACAGCGTGCTGCCCGCGTTCCTGGAGTTCTGCCGCGGCGCGGTGCTGGTCGCGCACAACGCGCCCTTCGACCTCGGATTCCTGCGGGCCGGCTGCGAACAGCTCGGACTGGAATGGCCCAAACCGCAGGTCGTCGACACCGTCCGGCTGGCCCGCCGGGTCCTGACCCGCGACGAGACGCCCAACCACAAGCTCGGCACGCTGGCCCGCGTCCTGGGCGCCCGCACCGAACCCGTGCACCGCGCGCTGGACGACGCCCGCGCCACCGTCGACGTGCTGCACGCCCTGCTGGAACGACTCGGGCCGCTGGGCGTGCGCACCCTGGAGGACCTGCTCGGGCACCTCCCGGACGTCACGCCCCAGCAGAAGCGCAAGCGCGGCCTGGCCGACTCGCTGCCCAACTCCCCCGGCGTCTACCTCTTCCGCGGCCCCAACGACGAGGTGCTCTACGTCGGAACCGCCTCCGACCTGAGACGACGCGTGCGGCAGTACTTCACCGCGGGCGAGCGCAGGTCCCGCGTCAAGGAGATGGTCGGCATCGCCGATCGGGTGGACCACGTCGAGTGCGCGCACCCGCTGGAAGCCGAAGTGCGGGAACTGCGGCTGCTCTCGGCGCACCAGCCCCGCTACAACCGGCGCTCCAAGTTCCCGCAGCGCGCGTGGTGGGTGGTGCTCACCGACGAGGCGTTCCCGAGGCTGTCGATCGTGCGCACGCCGCGCGAGGACGCGCTGGGACCCTTCGGTTCCCGGCACACCGCGAGCGCGGCCGTCGAAGCCCTGCAGTCGGCGACCTTCGTCCGGCGCTGCACCGAGCGCCTCTCACCGCGCAAGCCGATCCGACCGTGCGCGCTGCACGAGCTGGGCCGGTGCGGCGCCCCGTGCGCCGGGTTGCAGAGCGCCGAGGAGTACCAGCCCGAGGTCATCGCCATCCGCGACGTCATCCGCGGGCGCAGCGGAGACCTGCTCGAGCGGTTGCGCGAGGAGCTCCAGCGGCTCTCCGACACCGAGCGCTTCGAGGACGCCGCCAACCACCGCGACCGGCTCGCCGACCTCGTCCGCTCGCTGGACCGCGGCCAGCGGCTGTCCGCGCTCGCCTCGGTCCCGGAACTCGTCGCGGCCCGCCCCGACGGGCGGCGCGGATGGCACCTGTCGGTCATCCGCCACGGCCGCCTCGCCTCCGCCGGGGTCGCGCGCCGGGGCGTTCCTCCGATGCCGGTCGTCGACGTGCTCCAGGCGTCGGCGGAAACCGTCCTCGACGGCCCCGGTCCCCTCCACGGCGCGACCGCCGACGAGACCCGCGTCATCTACCGCTGGCTCACCACCGGCGGCACCCGCCTGGTCCGCACCACCACGCCCTGGACCGAACCCGCGAGCGCAGCAGCCACCTGGCGGACCTGGCTCGACAAGGCCACCACAGGCCGAACCCCCTACGCAGCCATCGACTGATCCCACCCGGGCCCCTGATCCCCCGGCCATCAGAATCCCGGCGCGTCCCGTGCGTCCCCACCCGGAATACCGCCGAAATCAGGGACCGGAGAACGGCCGCATTCAGGGACCCGACTACGGCCGCATTCAGGACCACCACACGGAAAACTGCCGCAAATCCGGTTCGCCGGGCGGAATACGGCCGCAGTCGGGGGTCTGATTACGGCGGTATTCCGGGTCGGGGTCGAGTCAGGCAGTCATGTCGAAGGCGGCGTTGATCTTGGTGGGGTGGAGGCGGATCGCGAGCTCGCCGGGAACGCCGTTGCGGCGGCCGAACTCCTCGGCCTTGTCCGGCCCGACGTAGCGAGCCGCGATCATCGTGGCGGTGTCGACGAGGTCCTGCGGATCCTCCGACACCTCCGCAGTGCCCTGCACCTGCACGAACGCGTACGGCGGCTGAGGCAGGTCGACGCACAGCGCCAGTCGCGGGTCGCGGCGGGCGGACCTGCCCTTGGCGGAGTCCTTGCCGGTGTTGAACACCAGCACGTCGCCGTCGAGGACGAACCACACCGGCGCGACCAGCGGACGGCCGTCGGAAGAGGTGAAGCCGAGCAACCCGGTGCGGGTGCCCTGCGAGAGGAACTCGCGGACCTTCGGATCCTGCAACGTAGCCATGCCCGGACGCTACCGAGCACCGCGAACACGCGCCGGGAACGCGACACGGCCCGGTACCCGCTCGGGGTACCGGGCCGTGTCGACTTCGGTGCTTATTCCGTCGGCTGCGAAGGCCTGCCGGCGGTCAGCTGCGTGCGATCCTCGGCTTCGCGGACCGCGTCGTCGTGACGGGCCTGCTCCAGCGCGGCGGTCTCCTCGACCGGGTCCGGCTTCAGCAGGCTGCCCTCGACCGGGTGGCCGGCGGCGCCCAGCTGGTTCATCTTCTTCGGCACCGGAGCGCCCTGGTAGGGCAGCGCCTCCGGGTGACCGTGGTCGTCCACCGGGCCGAGCGGCTGGTGGACCTCGATGAACTCACCGTGCGGGAGCCGCTTGATGATGCCGGTCTCGACGCCGTGGTCGAGCACCTCACGGTCGCTGTGCTGGAGACCCAGGCACATCCGGTAGGTGATCCAGTAGGCGATCGGCGGCGCCACCAGCAGGCCGATGCGGCCGGCCCAGGTCATCGCGTTCAGCGAGATGTTGAACTCGAAGGCGATGATGTCGTTGGTACCGGAGATCATCAGCACCATGAAGAACGTCAGCGCCATGGCACCCAGCGAAGTGCGTACCGGGTTGTCGCGCGGACGCTGCAGCAGGTTGTGGTGCGCGTTGTCGCCGCTGAGCTTGCGCTCGATGGCCGGGTACATGATCGCCACCGTGAAGATCATGCCCATGAACAGCGCGGTCGGGAAGAACGGCGCCGGGATCGTGAACGGTCCCAGGTAGACCTCCCAGGCCGGCCACAGACGCGACGAACCGTCCGTCCAGATCATGTACCAGTCGGGCTGCGACGCGGCGGAGATCTGCGAGGCGATGTACGGGCCCAGGTTCCAGATCGGGTTGATCTGGAAGACACCGGCCATGATCGCGCAGACGCCGACGACCATCGCGAAGAAGGCACCGGCCTTGACCGCGAACACCGGCATGATGCGGACGCCGACCACGTTGCTCTCGGTGCGCTTCACGCCCGGGAACTGGGTGTGCTTCTGGTACCAGACCAGCGCCAGGTGCGCCGCGACCAGACCCAGGATCAGACCCGGCAGCAGGAACACGTGGAACAGGTAGAACCGCGGGATCAGGTCGGTGCCGGGGAACTCGGCGCCGAACAGGATCCAGTGAATCCAGGTGCCGAGCACCGGGACCGACATGGTGATGCCGGAGGCGATGCGGACACCGGTACCGGACAGCAGGTCGTCCGGCAGCGAGTAGCCGGTGAAGCCCTCGAACATGCCCAGGATGAACAGCGTGACGCCGATCATCCAGTTCGTCTCACGCGGGCGCCGGAACGCACCGGTGAAGAAGATGCGCAGCATGTGCGCCACCATCGACGCCATGAACAGCAGCGCCGCCCAGTGGTGCAGCTGGCGGGCGAACAGACCACCGCGGACCTCGAAGGAGATGTTCAGCGTGCTCTCGAACGCCCGCGACATCTCCACGCCGCGAAGGTTGGTGTACAGGCCCTGGTACTCGACCTCCTGCATGGAGGGGTCGAAGAAGAAGGCCAGGTACGTGCCCGTGATCAGCAGCAGGATGAACGTGTAGAGCGCGATCTCGCCGAGCAGGAACGACCAGTGCGTCGGGAAGACCTTGTTCAGCTGCCGCCGCATGCCGGGAGCCAAGCGGTAGCGCGTGTCCAGCTCGTCGGCCGCGTGCGCGACTTTGCCGTACAGCTTGCTCTCTCCCTTCGTGGGCGTGGTGATCGAACTCATGACTTACGCTCCCAGTACGCCGGACCGACGGGCTCGATGAAGTCGCCTTTCGCCACGAAGTAGCCGTCCTCGTCCACCGTGATCGGCAGCTGGGGCAGGGCACGCGTGGCCGGGCCGAACACCGGCTTCGCATAGGTGTTGACCACGTCGAACTGCGACTGGTGGCACGGGCAGAGCAGGCGGCCGGTCTGCTGCTCGAACAGCGACGTCGGGCAGCCCAGGTGGGTGCAGATCTTCGAGTAGGCGTAGTAGTCGCCGTAGTTGAAGTCTTCCTGCCCCTTGCGCTTGACCGGCTTGCTGCCGGGGCGGAGCCGGATCAGCATGACCGGCGCATCGCCCTTGCGCATCGAGGTGATCAGCTCGTGCTCGTCGTGCCGCCAGGCTTCCCGGAACGGGAAGACGGTCTCGAAGCCACCGGCGTCGATGTCCTCGGGCCGCACCAGCGAGACGTCGTGCGGGTTGCCGGTGTCGCGGCGCAGGTAGATCTTCTCGCCGGGGTGCTCCGGCATCCAGCCGGTGTGCAGCAGCGACTCCTGGCCCTCTTCGGCCCAGGGGTTGCGCACCATGCCGCCGAGGGCGAACACGCCGGCGCCGAGACCGAAGGCACCCAGGCCGAAGCCGGCGGTGCGCGTGATCATCTTGCGGCGGGCGATGCCGCTGCGGTTGCCCGCGTCGGCCAGGATCGCGGCGGTCGTCTGCCGGTCGACCTCGCTGGACCCGTGGCCGTCGTGGCGCTGCTGCACCGCGACCTCGTGCGGGATGAACTTCTTCTGGTACTGCACGACGCCGATGCCCACGGCCAGGATCGACAGGCCGAGGAAGAAACCGATCAGCGGGTTGTACAGCGAGTAGATGAAGTGCGCGGTCGGATCGGTCGAGGGCTGGTAGCCCCACGGCCAGAAGATGAACACCGCGATGAAGGCCAGCGCGGACAGGCCGGCCAGCACGAACCAGGCGGCGACGTTGCGCTCGGCACGTCGCTCGGCGCGGGTCCCGCTGACCGGGAAGTTGTCCCGGTACTCGACCAGCTCGACGTCGTCGAGCGCCAGACCGAGCCGCATCTTCTCGTCGCGGCTCATCTCGGCCAGCTCGGCCTCGGTGTAGTCCTTGTTCTCTTGCTCACTCATGCCCTGGCTCCGATCCACAGGGTGAGGCCGATCAGCGCTCCGAGTCCGACGACCCAGGCGATCACCGTTTCCGGGCCGGGGCCGTAACCGCCGAGGGAGTTGCCGCCCGGGTTGTTGTTGCCGTTGGTGACGGACTTGACGTAGGCGATGATGTCTTTCTTCTCTTCCGGCGTGAGCTGCCGGTCCGAGAACTTGGGCATGTTCTGCGGCCCGGTGAGCATCGCGTGGTAGATGTCCTGCTCGGTCGCCTGGTCCAGGTTCGGCGCGAACTTGCCGGAGGACATCGCGATGCCGCGTCCGGTGAAGTTGTGGCAGGACGAGCAGTTGAGGCGGTAGAGCTCGCCACCGCGCGAGGGGTCGCCGCCCTGCAGCGCCTGACCGGACTGCTTCTGGGCCTCCGGCCCACCGCCGTAGGTCTGCACGTACGCGCCCAGCGCGTCGATCTCCTCCGGGGTGAACTTCGGCGGCTTGCGCACCGCCTGAGCTTCCTGGCGGACCATCGGCATGCGGCCGGTGGAGACCTGGAAGTGCACCGCGGCTTCGCCGACGCCCGTCAGGCTGGGTCCACGGTCCTGCACGCCCTGCAGGTTGGATCCGTGGCAGCTGATGCAGGCGTTGTTGTAGAGCTGCTCGCCCTGCCTCACCAATGCCGGGTCCGCTGCGGCGTGCGCGGTCTGCGGCTCGGGAGTCAGGACGGTGTACAGCCCACCGGCACCCACCAACGCGATGCCCAGCGCCAGTACACCGGAGATCCGCCGCTTGAGCTTCGAGCCCGCGCGGTTCCGTTTCTTAGTGGTGGTCATGAGTGCGGCAACCCTTGCTGTCCGGTTCGGGGTGTTCGTTTCGGCCTCGTTCGTGCCAGGCGATCGAGGTTCCTCGCTGGAGGAGCGATCACGGGACGAGGTAGATCACGGCGAAGAGGCCGATCCACACGATGTCCACGAAGTGCCAGTAGTACGACACGACGATCGCTGCGATGGCTTGAGCCGGCGTGAACTTGCTGAGCTTCGTCCGGATGATCAGGAAGACGAACGCGACCAGTCCGCCGATGACGTGCAGCCCGTGGAAGCCGGTCGTCATGTAGAAGACCGTTCCGTAGGCCGACGACGCGATCGTGGTCGCGTGCTCGGTGACCAACTGGAAGTACTCACCGGCCTGCCCGAGCACGAAGACCGTGCCCATGATCAGCGTGATCACGTACCACCGGCGGAGACCGAAGACGTCACCCCGCTCCGCCGCGAACACGCCCCACTGGCAGGTGAACGAAGACGCCACCAGGATGACCGTGAACGGGAGGGCATACGGGAGGTTCAGGTGAGTGGGCGGTGGTGGCCACGCGCCCTCGTTCTGCGCCTTCACCGTGAAGAACATGGCGAAGAGTCCAGCGAAGAACATCAGCTCGCTGGCCAACCAAACGATGGTGCCGACGCTGACCATGTTGGGTCGGTTCAGCGAGTGCACGCGTTGACTGATTGAGGGCGCTGCCGTTGTCACGCGACGCATTATGTCTTGCAGCTTTTCACCTCGCGCCCTCGGGTCCTCCCCTACGCCCGCGAGGTGATCGGATTGCGATCTGGAGGTCACTCAACGTGAAAGCTCTTCGGTCCGCTCTGGCCGCGCTGGGACTCCGCCGGACCGACCGCGACAAGCCCGTGATCAGCATCGATGACCCCGGACTGCAGGTGGTGGTGTGGTCCTACGACGACACCGAGGCCGCGTCGACGGCACTGGCCAGAGCCACCGTGTGGCAGCCCGACGACCCGGCGGTGCTGCGCCACCACCTGGCACTTCCCGGTGGCGTGGTCGACACCGCGAGGGCCTTGCTGGCCTCGGATGAGTGGACCTTGCGCCCCGGCGGCCGCGGAGTTGACCTCAGCGTGTCCGGATTGACCCCGTTGGTCGCGCTCCGTGTGCAGCGATTGGATGCGTTGCATTGCTCACAGGAGGCCTCCCGGATGGCCGGTCTGGCGCAACGGCACGGCGGCGAGAGCTTCGGCTGGGACGCCCTGCAGCCCGGGGCGGAATGATCGAATCCGGCCGGGTGGCTACTGTCACACCCGCTCGGGCGGCTAGCATTCGGACCTGTTAATGCCCCGTGCTGCGCAGATCGGGTGCGGGTGTCCGCAAGCTCGCCGAGGAGCCAGTGATGAGCACCGCAACAACGAACGTTCTCGTGTTCAGCCACCGCGCCGAGGTCCGGGAGGCGATCATCAACGCCGTCGGGCGACGCCCGGCACCCGATCTGGACCGGCTGCACTACACCGAGGCGAGCACCGTCGCCGACGTCCTCAGCGAGGTCGACGCGGGCAAGGTCGACCTGCTGATCCTGGACGGCGAAGCGCAACCGACCGGCGGCATGGGCGTGTCCCGGCAGCTCAAGAACGAGATCACCCAGTGCCCGCCGGTGGTCGTGGCGGTCCGCCGCAAGGACGACCGATGGCTCGCCACCTGGTCGCAGGCCGACGCGGTCCTGGTGCACCCGCTGGACCCGCTGGCCTCCGCCGAGACCGTCGCGGAGGTCCTGCGCACCCAGGGCAAGTCCGTCCCGGCCTGATCCCGCCACGCCCGTGAGTGCGGCGAGGCGACTCGGTCTGCGCAGGCGCCGACCGGACCGCAGCGGAATTCCGCTTTCCGGTTTCCGCTGAGATCCGGTCGGTGCCTGCGATCCATGCCATATCGGGCAGATCAGGAGGCGTGCGCGGCGGCACGATAGTTTTCCTTGGACAGCCGAACCGACGGAGTAGATCGTGGGAACCATGGCGGGAAGTTGGGCAGGGCTGCTGGGCAGCCTGGTCGCGGGTGCGGACCTGTCCGCGGAGGACACCGCCTGGGCCATGGACCTGATCATGTCTGGCGAGGCGACACCGGCCCAGGTGGCGGGCTTCGTGGTGGCGCTGCGCGCCAAGGGCGAGACGTCCGCCGAGGTGCGCGGCATGGCCGACGCGATGCTCCAGCACGCCCGCACGCTGGACATCACCCAGCGCGCGGTGGACATCGTCGGCACCGGTGGTGACCGCAGCGGCAGCGTGAACATCTCCACCATGGCCTCGATCGTGCTGGCCGCGTCCGGGGTGACCGTGGTCAAGCACGGCAACCGCGCGGCCTCGTCGAAGTGCGGCACGGCCGACGTGCTCGAAGAGCTCGGCGTGGCGATCGACCTGCCGCCGGCCGCCGTGGCGCGCTGCGTGGAGGAGGTCGGCATCGGCTTCTGCTTCGCGCCGGTGTTCCACCCCGCGTTCAAGCACGCCGGGGCCCCGCGGCGCGAGATCGGCATCCCGACCGCGTTCAACGTGCTGGGCCCGCTGACCAACCCGGCCCGACCGGCCGCGGGCCTGATCGGCTGCGCGGACCGCCGGATGGCGCCGGTGGTCGCCGAGGTGTTCGCCGCGCGCGGCAACGCGGCGCTGGTGGTGCGCGGCGACGACGGCATGGACGAGATCACCACCACGGCCGCCAGCACGCTCTGGGTGGTCAACGACGGCATGGTCCGCGAGGACGCGCTGGACCCGCAGGACTTCGGCATCGCCCGCAGCCGCCCGGAGGACCTGCAGGGCGGCGACGCGAAGGACAACGCCGAGGTCGTCCGCGACCTCCTGGCGGGCGCCACCGGCCCGGTCCGCGACGCGGTCCTGCTCAACGCGGCAGGCGCCTGCGTCGCCTACGACAGCCCGGGAACGGACCTGCGGCCCCAGTTCGAGGCCGGCCTGACCCGAGTGGCCGAAGCCATCGACTCGGGCGCCGCAGCAGCCCTCCTGGACCGCTGGACAACCCTCTGCGCAGAACTCCGCTGAAGGAACAGCTGCTCGCTTTGCTCAGCGGCGGCCGAGGCACCGTCAGGCAAGCGACGACGTCGCCTTCTCAGTACCCCACCTGAGCAGTTTGCACCGCTGCGGGTTCTGACACGTCTTCTGAAGAGCACAGCCGCAGCGCCGCGTATTCGACATACGCAAGTCGCGGATCCCGGAGCCAGAAGGCGTGTCAGGCTCCGCCACCCGCACCGCCACGCAGAAGGATCAACCCACTACTCCTCTTCAAGACCGATGGAGAAGGCTGCTTCCGTGTCCCTGCGGGAGTAGGAGCGGAAGGCGATGTGGGTGTCGGTGTCCTGGACGCCGGCGACCTTGTTGATCTTGCCGGGGACGATGTCCGCGAGGTGCTCGTGCTTGGCGACGCGGAGCATCGCGATCAGGTCGACATCACCCGCGCAGGAGTAGACCTCGTCGACGCCGTCGATGTCGGCGATCTCCTGGGCCGCCTCGGTGAGGCGGTCGGCGGCGGTCTGGATCAGCACGATGGCCGTGATCACGAGGGAGAACCTCCTGCTGCGTGGTTGTTCGTCGGACGAGATCCTAGATGCGAAAAGGCCCCTCGGTCGCGACCGAGGGGCCTTTCACGTTCTCTTGCGTCAGTGGCTGCTCTGACCGGTGTGGTACTCGAACACCAGCCCGGCGACCATGATCAGCAGGAAGCCGACCGCGAGCACGATCATCCAGACGTGGAAGAACGCCAAGGCGATGCCCGCGAACGCCGCACCGGCAGCCAGGCCGACCGGCCAGTAGCTGCCCGGGCTGAAGAAGCCCAGCTCACCAGCACCGTCGCTGATCTCCGCGTCCGGGTTGTCCTCGGGACGCTCCTCGATCCGGCGAGCCACGAAGGAGAAGTAGCTGCCGATGATCAAGGACAGACCGCCGACCAGGACCAGCGCCACGGTGCCCACCGGCTCCTTGGCCCAGACGCCGTAGACGACTGCGGACAGGAAGAAGAAAACGGTGATGATGTTGAAGATCTTCGATTCGACCTTCATGGAGTCCTCGCTCTCACGCCGTACGCCCTGTCGAGGGCACCCCTAGCTGTTCGTCCCGATGCCGGAGGGCACGCCACCGGTGCGGTCGGTGTTGAACGGAACACCGGTCACCGCGTGCGGCGTGCACAGCTCACCGCAGTTCATCGCGCCGAGAGCCTCGGCAGCGGTGTAGGTCTGCCCCGTCTGCGGGTTCACCTGGGTGCGCAGCTGCATGTACCGGTCGAACTTGTCCGGCGACAGCGCCCGGACCTCGAAGTTCATCATCGCGTGGTAGGTGCCGCACAGCTCGGCGCACCGGCCCACGAACGAGCCTTCCCGCTCAACGGTGTTCTGGAAGACGTTGTCCTGGTTGTTCTTCTCCGGGTACGGGAAGGTGTCCCGCTTGAAGTGCCACTCCGGGACGAAGAACGAGTGGATCACATCGGTGGACCTGATGTGGTACTCGACGCGCTGCCCGACCGGCACGACCAGCAGCGGGATCTCGCTGCTGCTGCCGACGGTGCGCACCGGCTGCCCGTCCGGCGTCTTGTAACCGGGGTAGTTGAACTCCCAGTTCCACTGGAACGAGATCACGTTCACGGTCTGGTCCGGCTTCGCCGGTTTGGCCAGAACCGTGTTCTGCGTGACCGCCGTGAAGTAGAACAGCACGACCACCAGCACGAACGGAATCGCCGTGTAGATGAGCTCGAGCGGCAGGTTGTACTGGAACTGACGCGGCAGTTCCTCGTCGTTCTTCTTCTTGCGGTGGAAAGCGACCGACCAGAAGATCAGTCCCCACACCAACACACCGACCGCGAGTGCTGCGATCACCGACCAGGTCCACAGGTTCCGCATCGCCTCGGCCTGCGGGGTGACACCCTCTGGCCATCCGAACCGCAGGACCTCGTCGGTCGTGCAGCCAGTGGCCGCGACACCAACCAGGCCGATCAGACCAGCGACCTTGACCAGCCGTGGCACTCGGGTCCCCTCCTTCAGGCCCACTGCGCGACGCCTCCTCGTGCAAAACTCACCGAAGCGGCTTGGTCGATCCCCGTTCGCCCGCAGGCAACCGCAGATCCGCCGCCGGAATCCTGGGCAGAGCCTAGCCCAGGTGTAGCCGCGATACTGCTCCGGGGGCGTCGATCGCTCGCTCAGGGCTCGTCTCGAAGCGGCGGAGCCGCTTTCTCCTTCTGGCGACCACCTGAGCAGCCTGCACCGCCGGGGGTTCTGAGCGGCTTCGTGGCGAGCACGCCGCGACGCCGCGTATCGACATACTCAAGGAGTGGCGCGCGGAGTCCACGGAGCCGCTCAGGTTCCGCCACCCGCACCGCCACGCACAACGACCACGAACCGCTCCCCACCACGCGCGTGCAGCGCGCGGGCCAGGGTTCTGCATACTGGAGCCAGCCTTTTCCCCCCGACTCGGAGAGGTGCACGAGACGCGTGTGCGGCCTGCTTGGACTCATCTGTCCCACTGAAGAATCTGCCGGTTACAGCGTGAACGCCGTGGCCAACGCGCTGCCCTGTCAACGACACCGGGGACCGGACGAGAGCGACACGTGGCAGGGCGGTGAAGTCGTCCTCGGCTTCAACCGGCTGTCCATCATCGACCTTGAGCACTCCCACCAGCCGTTGACCTGGGGACCGCCGGAGAACCCGCGGCGCTACACCATCACGTTCAACGGTGAGATCTACAACTACCTGGAGCTGCGCGCCGAGCTCATCGAGCAGTACGGCGCCCGCTTCGCCACCGACGGCGACACCGAGGTCATCGTCGCCGCCTACCACTACATGGGACCGCACTCGGTCGGCCGGCTGCGCGGCATGTTCGCGTTCATGATCTGGGACAGCGAGCGCAAGGTGGTCTACGGCGCGCGCGACCCGTTCGGCATCAAGCCGCTGTTCTACGCCACCGGACCCGGCGGCACGGCCTTCGCCAGCGAGAAGAAGAGCCTGCTCAGCCTGGCCAACACGCTCAAGATCGGCGAGGAGCTCGACCACAAGGCGCTGCAGCACTACTTCGTGCTCCAGTACGTGCCGGAGCCCGAGTCGCTGCACCGGCAGATCCGCCGGATCGAGTCGGGCACCTCGTTCACCGTCTCGCCGGGCGGGCAGCTGGTGACCGAGCGGTACTTCCAGCCGAACTTCCGGCCGCGCCCGGCCAACACCGACGCCGACGTGCGGCGGCTGCAGAACGAGATCGTCGATGTGATGCGCGACTCGGTCGCCAAGCACATGCGCGCGGACGTGACCGTCGGCTCGTTCCTGTCGGGCGGCATCGACTCCACGGCGATCGCGGCGCTGGCCAAGGAGCACAACCCGAACCTGATCACCTTCACCACCGGCTTCGAGCGGCAGGGCTACTCGGAGGTGGACGTGGCCGCCGAGTCGGCCGCGGCGATCGGCGTCAAGCACGTGGTCCGCACCGTCTCCGCCGAGGAGATGATGGAGGCGCTGCCGCTGATCATCTGGTACCTCGACGACCCGGTGGCCGACCCGGCGCTGGTCCCGCTGTGGTTCATCGCCCGCGAGGCCCGCCAGCACGTGAAGGTGGTGCTCTCCGGCGAGGGCGCCGACGAGCTCTTCGGCGGCTACACGATCTACCGCGAGCCGCTGTCGCTGGCACCGTTCGAGAAGGTGCCGGGCGCGCTGCGCAAGGCGATGGGCAAGGTCTCCAGCCGCATCCCGGAGGGCGTGCGCGGCAAGGACCTGCTGCGCCGCGGTTCGCTGGACCTGGAGGAGCGCTACTACGGCAACGCGCGCATCTTCCGGGACGACCAGCTGCGCAACATCATGCGCGCCTTCGACCCGGGCGTGTCGCACAAGGACGTCACCGGTGGCCCGTACAGCCTGTCGAAGGACTGGGACCCGGTGACCCGGATGCAGCACGTGGACCTGTTCACGTGGCTGCGCGGCGACATCCTGGTCAAGGCCGACAAGGTGACCATGGCCAACTCGCTGGAGCTGCGGGTCCCGTTCCTCGACAACGAGGTCTTCCGGGTGGCCAGCACGGTGCCGCTGGAGCAGAAGATCACCAGCGAGACCACCAAGTACGCGCTGCGCCAGGCGCTGTACCAGGTCGTCCCGGCGCACGTGCTCAACCGGCGCAAGCTCGGCTTCCCGGTGCCGATCCGGCTCTGGCTCAAGGACGAGATGCACGACTGGGCGCGCAACATCATCCAGCAGTCCCAGACCGATCACCTGCTGGACCGCCGAGCGATCCTGCAGCTGCTGGAGGAGCACCGCTCCGGCGTCCTCGACCACAGCCGCCGCCTCTGGGCCCTGCTGGTCTTCATGCTCTGGCACGCCATCTTCATCGAGGGCCGCCTCTCCCCCGAGGTCCCCGAACCCCACTACCCCGTGCGCCTCTGACCACGGATCCACGAAACGGCCGGTTCACCTCGCTGGAGGTGGACCGGCCGTTCTCATGCCCCCAGGGGGAAATCAGCAGTTGTTCTTGCTGGTGAAAGGGGTGTGGTCGTAGTACGGGACGGCCTTGCCGTTGAGGACGACCTTGCGGTCGGCGCCGTCGAGGATCTGCTCGTAGTGCAGGTGGGGGCCGGTGACTCCGCCGGTGGCGCCGGCCTCGCCGATCTTGCCGCCCGCCGACACCTTCTCGCCGACCGAGACGGCCTGGCTGGACAGGTGGGCGTAGCGGGTGCGCCAGCCGTTGCCGTGGTCGAGTTCGATCCACCGCCCGTAGCTGGTGTCGCCTTCGCTCTCCGACCTGGTCACGGTGCCTCCGGCGGAAGCGAGGACGGCCATGCCGGTGATGCCCTCGCGCTGGAAGTCGACCGAGTTGGCCGGGCTGTGCCCGCTGAAGGTGGCGGCGGTGACCTCGACGCCGCACTTGAAGGGCACCTGGAAGTTCGGCGCGGCGGACGCCGGCGCCTGGGAACCGACCACGGCGACGGCGGACAGCGCCGCCGCTGCCATGGTCGTTGCTAATCGTCGCATCATGCGAGTCACCTCCGTGTCGTTGGTCTCACATGCGACCACGGTCGTTCGGGCCGAAATAGACCCACTAGGACGATTCTTGGTTACTTCTTCCCGAACTCCCGAACTCCAGCCACGCGGTGGTGTTCGGCGGCAGCTCTCCCGTCCAGACCTCGGCGCCGTCGCTGCGGAGCAGCAGGTCACCGGGGAGGTCGAGGTTGACCGGGGTTTCGCCGAAGTTGGTGGCGCACGCGAAACCCGGCTCGCGGGCGAACGCCAGCACCTGGTCCGGAGCGTCCAACCAGGTCAACTCCCCGTCACCGAGCACGGCCAGTTCGCGGCGCAGCGCCAACGCCGAGCGGTAGAGGCTCAGCACCGAGCCCGGGGCGGCGCGTTGGGCCTCCACCGTGGACGACGCCCACTCCCGCGGCGCGGGGAGCCAGCTCCCGCCGGGACCGAAGCCGAACGGCGGCTCGTCACCGGACCACGGCAGCGGCACGCGGCAACCGTCGCGGCCGACATCGGTGCCGCCGGACCGGGTCCAGATCGGGTCCTGGCGAACCTCGTCTGGCAGGTCCAGCACCTCGGGCAACCCCAGCTCCTCGCCCTGGTGGACGTAGACCGAGCCGGGGAGAGCGAAGCTGAACAGCGCCGCCGCGCGGGCGCGCGACAGGCCGGGCTCGCCGTCGCCGTAGCGGGTCACCGGGCGCTGGACGTCGTGGTTGCCCAGCACCCACGTGGTGGTCGCACCGACTCGAGCGGTGGTGGCCAGGGATTCGGTGACGACCTTCCCGAACTCCCCCGCCGACCAGGGCGCCTCCAGCAGCGCGAAGTTGAACGCCTGGTGCAGCTCGTCGGGCCGGACGTAGCGGGCCAACCGCTCCTGGGTGGACGCCCACGCCTCGGCGACGCCGATCCGCCCGCCAGGGTAGGTGTCGAGCAGCGCGCGCCAGTCGCGGTAGATCTCGTGCACCTCGTCCTGGTCGAAGTACGGCAGTTCTCCCTTGCCCAGCAGGGAGATCTGCTCGCTGCGACCGGTGTCGGGCAGGTCGGGGTGCTTGATCATGCCGTGCGCGACGTCGATGCGGAACCCGTCGACGCCGCGGTCCAGCCAGAACTCGAGCACCTTGCGGAAGTCCGCGCGCACCTGCGGGTTCCGCCAGTTCAGGTCCGGCTGTTCGGGTGCGAACAGGTGCAGGTACCACTGCCCGTCGGGCAGCCGGGTCCAGGCCGGGCCGCCGAAGATCGATTCCCAGTCGTTCGGCGGCTCGTCGCCGCGGCCCTCGCGGAACAGGTAGCGGTCGCGCTCGGCCGAACCCGGTTGGGCGGCCAGAGCTTCGGCGAACCACGCGTGCTGGTCGGAGGTGTGGTTCGGGACGACGTCGACCAGCACGCGCAGACCGGCGTCGTGGGCCTGGGCGAGCAGGGCGTCGAAGTCGCCGAGGTCGCCGAAGAGCGGGTCGACGCCGCAGTGGTCGGCGACGTCGTAACCGCCGTCGGCCATCGGCGAGGGGTAGAACGGGGTCAGCCAGATCGCGTCGACGCCCAGCTCCACGAGGTGCGGCAGTCGCTCCCGCGCTCCGGCGAGGTCGCCGATCCCGTCGCCGTCGCCGTCGGCGAAGCTGCGCACGTAGATCTGGTACACCACGGCGTCACGCCACCAAGACATGCTGCTCCCTTTCCGGAGTGCGGGCGGTTCTGGTCTGAACCGGCCGGGCAGGACTTCGAGCGTCAACGCTCCCGAGTGGACTCCCGGACGATCAGGCTGGGCCGGAACATCCGGCTGAAGCTGGTCGAGCCGCGCTCGTCGCCGTCGGGGTCGAGCTGGCGCACGAGCTCGTCGACGGCGGCGACGGCCATGTCGCGGATGGGCTGGGCCAGGGTCGTCAGCGCCGGTTGGCAGTAGGCGGCCAGCGGGATGTCGTCGAAGCCGACCACCGAGATGTCCTCCGGCGTGCTCAGCCCGCGCCTCTTGGCCTCCGCCATCGCGCCCAGCGCCATCACGTCCGACGAGCACAGCACCGCCGTGGGCTGCGGACCGCCGAGCAGCCGCGACATCGCCTCGGCACCGCCTTCGGCGGAGAACGAGCCGTGCGCGACGAGTTCGGCGGCCGGTTCGACGCCGGCTTCCTCCAGGGCCGCGGCCCAGCCCGCGCGCTTGAGCCGGGACGGCAGCGCGCGCGACGGGCCGCTCACGAAGCCGATGCGGCGGTGCCCCAGCTCCAGCAGGTGCCGCGCGGCGGTGTGGCCGGCGAGGTGCTCGTCGACGGTGATGTCGGGGACGTCCAAGCTCGGGGCGCCGCCGTTGACGAACACCATCCGGACGCCCTCGGCCAGCTCCTCGTAGTAGCCGCGGGTGCGGCGCTCATCGTTGTCCGGGTTGGCGATCTCCGGCGACACGAAGATCATGCCCTCGACGCCGCGCGCCTGGAGCATCTGGACGTACTCCCGCTCGCTCATCGCCGCGCGCGTGTTGCACAGCAACGAGGCGTAACCCGCTTGCGAGGCACGGCTTTCCAGCGCTTCGGCGAAGGCGGGGAACACCGGGTTGGACAGCTCCGGCACCAGCAGACCGATCACTCCCGTGCGCCGCAGGGCGCCGACGCCCCGGGCGGTGTGCGGCAGCTGGTTGAGCACGTCGAGCACGCGTTGCCGGGTCTCCTCGGCGATGCCGGACTTGCGGTTGAGCACGCGGCTCACCGTGGACACGCTCACCCCGGCCGCTTCCGCGATCTCGGCCAGACCCGCCAACGCCGGACTCCTCCCACTCCGATGGTTCTCGACACGATACTGCACGGCTTAGCAACAATTTGCAATGAGTTGCCGGTACCCGTTGCCGGAATCTGTCCACTTCTGCTCGAACACCTTGACTGGCATCACGATCTGGGTATGCAATCTAATGCCAGTCGTTTGCAAAAAATTGCACAACAGGAGGTCTGGAAATGAGACCCAAGGCCACGGTCATCGCTGCCCTGGGCCTGGTCGGAGCCCTCACACTCACCGGGTGCGGCGGTTCGACGGGCGATGCGAACCAGGTCGTGTACTGGGACACCAGCGGATCGGCGGAAAGCGCGGTGTTCAGCGAAGTCGCCCAGGAGTGCGGCCGCACCGGCGGCTACCAGGTACGAGTGGAGACGGTGTCCTTCGACCAGGCGCTGAACAACTACAAGACCGCGGCGCAAGGCGGGCAGGGCCCGGACGTGCTGCGCGCCGACGTCGGCTGGGTCTCGCAGCTCGCGCAGGCCGGCCTCATCCAGGACCTCTCCGGCACGCCGCTGGCCGCCGGCACCGACGACTTCCTGCCGAACACGCTGGAATCCACGAAGTTCGAGGGCAAGACCTACGCCGTTCCGCAGGTCACCGACGCGCTCGCGCTGTTCTACAACAAGCGCAAGCTCGACGCCGCCGGCGTGGAACCGCCGCAGAACTGGGACGAGCTCAAGGCCATCGCCCCGAAGCTGGGCGGCGAGAACGCCCTGTTCCTCAACAACGACGAGTACTACGCGCTGCCGTTCGTCTACACGCACGGCGGTGACCTGGTGAACCCCGACGCGCGGATGATCACCGTCAACTCCCCGGAGACCGTGCGCGGCGTGCAGGTCGCCAAGGACCTGCTCGACGCCAAGGCCGCCCGCACCTCCCTCGACCAGCCCAACTCCTACACCAGCATGAAGACCGCGTTCACCACCGGCGAGACGGCCATGGTCATCGACGGCCCGTGGGCGGTCTCGGAGTTCACCGCCTCCCCGGAGTTCGCCGACCCCGCCAACCTGGGCATCGCACCGGTTCCCGGCTCGGCGACCCCGTCGCCGGTGGGAGGCCACGACTACGTGATCCGGCAGGGCAGCGACGCGCCCGAGGCCTCGCAGAAGTTCGTCGCCTGCATGAGCAGCACCGCCGGACAGGCGAAGATCGCCGCGGAGCTGGGTCTGCTGCCCACCCGCAAGTCCGCCTACGACGACCCGGCGGTGGCGGCCAACCCGATCGTCACCGCGTTCCGCCCGCTGGCGGCGACCACGCACAGCCGCGCGTGGATCCCGCAGAACAGCGAGCTGCTGGAGCCGCTGCAGACCGCCTACGGCGACGTCCTGTCCGGCCGCAAGCAGACCCGGGCGGCGCTGGACGAGCTGGCGCAGACCTACCAGTCCACGATCCTCACCGACTACGCGAAGCGCTGATCATGCGGGACTTCCTCGCCCGGTACCGGTTCGGATACGCGATGGTGCTGCCGGTGGTCGCGGTCCTCGCGCTGCTGGTCGTGCTGCCGCTGCTGCAGGGCGTGTACTTCGGGTTCACCGACATCAACGACACCACCATCGCCAACCCGGTCCTGGACCGCGAGGCGCGCTACTCCTTCGTCGGCTGGGACAACTACCTCAACGTGCTGTCCGGCTCGGCGGCGTTCGGCTCGTTCTGGGCGACGCTGGTGCGCACCGTGATCTGGACCTTCGCGTGCGTGGTCTGCCACTACGGCATCGGCCTGGGCCTGGCGATGCTGCTCAACCGGCGGATGCGCGGGCGCGGGCTGTACCGGGTGCTGCTGATCCTGCCGTGGGCGGTGCCGGTGTTCATCAGCGCCTTCGCCTGGCGGTACCTGCTCAACGCGGACTACGGCCTGGTCAACTGGGTGCTGGAGACCCTCGGGCTGCCCGGTCAGGTGTGGCTCGGGCAGTCGGACCTGGCGCTGGTGTCGGTGATCGCGGTCAACGTGTGGCTGGGCGTGCCGTTCATGATGGTCGCCCTGCTCGGCGGGCTGCAGGCCATCCCGTCGGACCTCTACGAGGCCGCCGAGATGGACGGGGCCACGCCCTGGCAGCGGTTCGTCAACGTGACGATGCCCGGCCTGCGCCCGGTGTCGAGCAGCGTGGTGCTGCTCGGGGTGATCTGGACGTTCAACATGTTCCCGGTCATCTACCTGATCACCGGCAACAACCCGCACACCCGGATTCTGGTGACCTACGCCTTCGAGCGGTTCTTCTCCGGCGCGACCAGGGATTACGCCATCGCCTCCACCTACGGCGTGCTGATCCTGTCGGTGCTGCTGGTCTTCGCCGCGATCTACCGCCGCGCGATGGCGCGGCAGGGAGAGGAGCTCTGATGAGCATCGACGCAGCGTCCCTGCGGGCGTCCTCGGCCGCCGCTCGCCCGCGCGGCCGGGGCCGCCGCTCGACCCTGGCGAGCATCGGGTTGCACGGCGCGCTGAGCGCGGCGTCGCTGATCGCGGTGTTCCCGGTGTTCTGGGTCGTGGTGGTGTCGTTCAAGCCGGACGCGAAGGCGATCGAGGCGACGCCGTCGCTGGTCAACGACTCCAGCCTGGACAACTACGCCGACGTGCTCACCGGCGCGAAGGGCTCGTTCCTGGCGTGGTTCGGCAACTCGGTGCTGATCGCGGCGCTGACCACCGTGCTCGGCGTGCTGCTGGCGGCGACCACCGCCTACGCGCTGAGCCGGTTCCGGTTCCCCGGCAGGCACTGGCTGCTGCTGTCGTTCCTGGTCGTGCAGATGTTCCCGTTCGCGGTGCTGATCGTGCCGCTCTACAACATCCTGCTCAAGCTGGGGTTGCAGGGCAGCGCGCTCGGACTGGTGCTGGTCTACTGCAGCACCGCGATCCCGTTCTGCACGTTCATGCTCAAGGGTTACTTCGACGGCATCCCGGCCGACATCGACGAGGCCGGGCGGGTCGACGGGCTCTCACCGCTCGGCGTGTTCTGGCGGCTGGTGCTGCCGCTGGCCCGCCCGGGCCTGGCGGTGACCGGCTTCTACTCGTTCATCGTCGCCTGGAGCGAGGTCGCCTTCGCCTCGGCGTTCCTGTCGGCCACCGACGAGTCCAAGACGCTCGCGGTCGGTCTGCAGGTCTTCGTCCAGCAGAACCGGGCGGAGTGGGGTCACCTCGCGGCGGCGTCGGTGCTGGTCGCGATCCCGGCGGTGATCGTGTTCTACGCCGTGCAGCGCTTCCTGGTCTCCGGGCTGGCGGCGGGCAGCGTGAAGGGCTGAGCCGTTCGAACTTCGCGCGAAGTTCGAGTCCGGAGTTCCGGGGTCGAACTTCGCGCGACATTCGGATCTCCCCACGCCGGGTTTCAAGGGGGTCCGCCCTCCGGAACACCACTACGCTGGACGGCATGCAGGGATTCAGGGTCGATCGACCGCTGGTGCTCGACGGCGGGTTAGCCACGGAGCTGGAGGCGATGGGGCACGAGCTCACCGACGCGCTGTGGTCGGCACGCCTGCTGGCCGATGCCCCGGAGGAGATCGTCGCCGCGCACGCCGCCTTCTACCGGGCGGGCGCCGACATCGCCACCACCGCCAGCTACCAGGCGTCGTACGAGGGCTTCGCCGAGCGCGGTCTCGACCGCGCCGGTGCCGAGCGGCTGCTGCGCCGCAGCGTCGAGCTGGCGCGGCTGGCCGGTGAGGTCGAGCCCGGCGAGCACCGGTGGGTCGCCGCCTCCATCGGCCCGTACGGCGCGACCCTGGCCGACGGCTCCGAATACCGGGGCGACTACGGGCTGACCCAGCACGAGCTGCGGGAGTTCCACCTGCCGCGCTTGGAGACGCTGGCCGATGCCGCCCCGGACATCCTCGCGCTGGAGACCATCCCGGACGTCGAGGAAGCCGAGGTCCTCGTCGAAGCCGTCGCCGGCCTGGGAGTGCCGGCGTGGCTGTCGTTCACCGTCGACGGCGACCGCACCCGCGCCGGCCAACCGCTCGCCGACGCCTTCGCCCTGGCCGGATCCGACGCGATCCACGCGATCGGCATCAACTGCTCGAATCCCGAGGACGTCCTGCCCGCGCTCGAAACCGCCCGGGCCGCAACGGGAAAGCCGCTCGTCGCCTACCCCAACAGCGGCGAGGGGTGGGACGCCGAGCACCACGCCTGGACCGGCGATCCCCGCCTGTCTCCGCGCCAGGCCCGCCAGTGGCGCGCAGCCGGCGCCATGCTCGTCGGCGGCTGCTGCCGGGTGCGCCCCGAAGACATCACCGCAGTCGCGGAAGCCCTCCTCGACCCGGAGAGCTGACCCGGCGCCAAACCGGTGGTGCTCCGGCGCGGTGTTGGGCACCGTGGTCGTCATGAGTGATGTCGGAATCACCGACGACGAACCGGAATTCGATGCCGAGGGCCTGTTCGACGACGACTACCTGCACTTCTACGGCCCGCTGATCGACGAGCGCACCCAGGCCGAATCGGAGTTCGTGCGGCGGCTGCTCGGGGTCTCACCGGGCGATGAGGTCCTGGACCTGGCCTGCGGGCACGGCAGGCTGTCCAACCGGCTGGCCGCGATGGGCTGCCGTGTCACCGGCTCGGACAACTCCGCCACATTCCTGCGACGCGCCCGCGCGGATGCCGCCGAGCTCGGCGTGGAGGTCACCTACGTCGACGGGGACATGCGAGAGCTTCCCTGGCAGGAGCGCTTCGACGCGGTGCTGAACTGGTTCACCGCCTTCGGCTACTTCTCCGACTCGGGCAACCGCCGGGTGCTCTCGGAGGTCCATCGCGCGCTGCGGCCGGGCGGGCGATTGGTGATGGAGCTGAACGACGTCGTCGAACTGCTCCCCCGCTACCGTTCCCAGGTGGTGCACGAGGTCGGCGACGACATGATGATCGACCACCACCGCTTGGACCCGCTGACCATGCGCTCGATCGTCGAGCGGGTGGTGGTCCGGGGCGGCCGGGTTCGCCACGTCCCGCACGCTGTGCGCATGTTCACCGCGCCGGAGCTGCGCGGCTGGCTGCACCAGGCGGGTTTCACCGACGTCGCGTTCCGCGGTGAGGACGGCGAAGCCCTCGGCACCGGGCACCGCCGCATGATCGCGCTCGCCACCCGGGCATGAGGGCGGGGGTGGAAGTCCCTGTCGGCACCTCCACCCCCTTCCACGCTCAGCCGTGCAGGACCGAGGTGGGGACCGCGTAGCCGCGGACTCGTTGCGGGTGGTCACCGACGGGGATGCGGGCCGTCTCCTCGGTGCCGTTGAAGTCGACCACCGAGATGTCGTCGCTGTCGCTGTTGGACAGGAAGCAGTACTGGCCGTTGGGGCTGGTCGCGGCCCAGTACGGCTTCTTGCCGACCGGGACGATGGCGTCGGTGGTCAGCGACGGGACCGACACGATGGCCGCGTAGTCCGAGATCGTGCCCGCGTCGCACAGCTTGGTGCCGTCGGCGTTGGCGCTGAGGCCGTGGTGCGCGGAGTCCAGCGGGTAGTCCTCGCGCTTCATCTGCTGCGCGTCCTCGGACAGCGGCAGGTGCACGGTGCGGGTGACCCGCTTCTCCTCGAGGCTGTACTCGACGAAGCCGTTGTGGAACGACAGCTGCGCGTACATCGTCTTGCCGTCGGGGGTCACCAGGAACGGGCGGATGCCGACGCCGAAGTCGATGGTGTCGCGGACCTGCTGGGTCTCGGCGTCCACGATGGTCAGCTGCCGCTTGCCCTTGAGACCGTCCAGCGCCGGGTCGTCGGGCATGACCACGCGGCCGATGGTGGCGTTGTACAGCGTCTTGCCGTCGGCGGAGTAGCGGTTCTCGTGCGGGAAGTCGCCGGTCGGGAAGCTGCCGGTGACCGAGCCGTCGGCGGGGTTGAGCAGCTGCACGATGTTGGCGGTGGTCGCCGAGACCGCCAGTTCGGTGCCGTCCGGGGACAGCGCCATGTGGTCGGATCGGTAGCCCTCGACGGGAGTGCGCCAGACCTGCTCGCCGGTGGCGATCTCGTAGGCGGCCACGTCGCCGAGGCTGGGCCGCGAGACGTACATGGTCTTGCCGTCCGGGGAGACCGCGATGTCGTCGACCAGCTGGTCATGACCCTCACCCGCGGTTTCGCGGATGATCAGCATCGCCGCGTGCTGGTCCGGGGTCATCTCGCGCACCCGCTGGTCGAGGTCCGGGACCACATTGATGCGCTGGTACTTGTCGAAGTCGGCGGCGTCGAGAAGATCGACGGTGCCGTCCCAGTTGTTGCCGACGAACATCACGTCGCGCCGCTCGTCAGCGGTCGCGGAGGCCGGTACCGCCGCGAGCGCGATGAGCGCTGCCGCGCCTATCGCCCAAATCCTGTGTCGCATCCGAATCGCCCTTCCTGCCCACGTGGGATCAACCCCCCCAACGAACATGAGATCAATTCGGATATGCCCGGCGCGCAGGAGTTCGGCAAATGCAGCCGAACAGCCCACGTGCCGGGCATCGATCAGCCGAGCTTTGCTCCGGCGTGCAGCGCGACACCGGAGTTCGCCGGCACGGTCGCGGTGAACTTCCCGTCCTCACCGACCTCGACGGTCTGGCCGGTGCAGGAACCGTTCGAGAGCTCACCCGACATCACGTCGCAGTAGCTGCCCGCGGGCAACGAGGTCTGGAAGGCCTGCGAGAGCTCCCCTCCTTCGCGGTTGATCGCCACGAAGCCCTTGTCCTGACGACCGAACGCGATCTGGCCGCCGCCGTTGTCCCACCAGTCGGTGAGCGGGGCGCCCTGGACCGCGTTGTGGAACCCGGTCATCCCGGCGATGATCGGCCGCCGGTGCTCGCACACCCACGCCGGGTCGTCGCAGCTCGCGGGCTTGGTCGTGCCATCGGCCTCCGCGGGCGGGCCCTGCTCGGAGTTGTCGAAGGCGAAGCTCGAGATCAGCTGCGGCGTGCCGTAGGGGTAGGCGAGTTCGAAGCCCACCGCCAGGTCGTAGGCCGTGCCGTCCTTGTAGGTCAGCGTCGGCGAACTGCGCTGGGTGTCGTGGTTGTCGATGAACACCACGGCCTGATCGGCGGGCAGCGGCATCTCGTCGGTGAAGCCGTCGAGCTGCTCCAGCGAGCCGTTCTTGAACGCGTCGCTGACCTTGCCCTGGTAGGCGAACTCGGTGACGTCACCGTTGCCGGCGTACTCCCCCGCCGTGGTCGTGGAGTCGGCGATGACCTCCTGGAACACGTAGGGCTTCTGGCCCGTTCCGGGAACGGTGTTGAGCCCGCCGAAGATCGCGCCGATGTCCTCCGGCGGCATGTGCTTGACCCCGTCCACCCGGAACCCGGACACGCCCAGGCTGATCAGGTCGTTGAGGTACTTGATCTCGGACTGGCGGACCCAGTCGCTCTCGGTCTTGAGGTCGGCGAGCCCCACGAGCTCGCAGTTGCGGACCTCCCACTTGTCGTTGTAGTTGGCGATGTCCCTGCGGCAGTCGTGGAAATCAGCGTCCGAATAGGTCCCGGGGTAGTCGTACTTGGTGAACTCCGAACCCGCGCTGCCCGGGTGGTCGCCGTCGGAACCGGCCATGTGGTTGACCACGGCGTCGGCGTAGATGTGCACGCCTGCGTCGTTGCAGGTCTTGACCATGTTGGCGAACTGCTCGCGGTTCCCGCGGCGGGTTTCGAGCTGGTAGCTGACCGGCTGGTAGTCCTGGTACCAGGGGTGACCGGCCTCGGGGAGCACGACGTGCTCCTGCGGCGGCGACACCTGGACCGCGCCGAACCCCTTCGGACCCAGGAAGTTCGTGCACTCACTCGCGACCGAATCCCACGGCCACTGGAACATCTGGATGATCGGCCCGGCCACGGGGGCGGTGGCCGGCGCCGGAGCGCGTTCCTGGCCGAACGCGGCGGGCACCAGGGCGGTGCCGACCACGGTCGCGGCCAGCGCTAGCACCGTTAATCGCATCGACATTCTCCTTCGCATCTCCTGCGATGAGCGAACGCCTACGATCACATTTTCTTGCGCAGGTAAAGTCAATACGCCAACGGAACCAGCAATTCACCAGCAATAACACTTCGCAATTTTTTGCAAGAATTGCGACTCGCGGGGCCTATCCGAGCGGTAGCGCGGCGGTGACCTCGGCCGCGGCGTCCTCTCCGTAGGTCTCGGCGAAGCGCTTGCGGGCGCGGCCGTGGTCGAGGGTCCACTCCTGCGTCCCGGTCACCTCGAGCACGTGCACCGCGATCAGCGAGCCGAGCTGCGCGGCCCGCTCCAGAGACAGCCCGCTCTCGACGGCGGCGAGGAAGCCGGCGCGGAAACCGTCACCGACACCCGTCGGGTCGGCGCGGGCCACCTCGGGAACGGCGGGCACCTCCAGCCGCTGACCGTCGCGCTCGACGACCTCCGCCCCGTCTGCTCCGAGCGTGGTGACGCGGACGCCGACCACCGACCGCACGTCGTCCTCGCTCCAGCCGGTCTTCTGCAGCAGCAGACCCCACTCGTAGTGGTTGGTGAACAGGTAGTCCGCGCCCTCGACCATCCGCCGGACCTCCTCGCCGCTCAGCCGCGCGAGCTGCTGCGACGGGTCGCTGGCGAAGCGGTAGCCGCGGTGCCTGCACTCGTCGGCGTGCCGCAGCATGGCCTTGGGGTCGTTCGGGCTGATCAGCACCAGGTCGACGTCGCGCTCGGCGAGCACCGGAGCCAGTTCGATGTTGCGCGCCTCGGACATCGCCCCCGCGTAGAAGGAGGCGATCTGGTTGAAGGCCTGGTCGGTGGTGCACACGAACCGCGCGGTGTGGGCGTACTCGGAGACGTGGACACCACCGCAGTCCACCCCGTTGCGCTCCAGCCACGACCGGTAGTCGGCGAAGTCCTCGCCCACGGCACCCACCAGCACCGGACGCCTGCCGAGCACTCCGAGCGCGAAGGCGATGTTGGCCGCCGCACCGCCCCGCCGCACCACCAGGTCGTCGACGAGGAAGCTCAGCGAGACCTGCTGCAGGTTGTCGGCGACGAGCTGGTCGGTGAACTTGCCGGGGAAGTGCATCAGGTGGTCGCTGGC
This sequence comes from Saccharopolyspora karakumensis, assembly GCF_004349225.1. Taxonomy (NCBI): domain Bacteria; kingdom Bacillati; phylum Actinomycetota; class Actinomycetes; order Pseudonocardiales; family Pseudonocardiaceae; genus Saccharopolyspora; species Saccharopolyspora karakumensis. The sequence goes on along the minus strand of NZ_SMLA01000005.1, from coordinate 35,911 downwards.
GATGCTTCCGGTCACTGCGACTGACACAGCGCGCCTCCAATTCACTACGGACGGTGACGGAAAATTCGAGAGTAGCGCTCTCGACGACCACTGGTCGTGCCCCCACGCCGCGACCGGGGGCGGCGGCAGACAATGGGGGCATGCGCGAAGTGGAGATCTCCGACGACATGATCCGGCTGGGTCAGCTGCTCAAGCTGTCCGGGCTGGTCGAGCACGGCGCCGAAGCCAAGGACGTGCTCGAAGAGGGCCTGGTCATGGTCAACGGCGCGGTGGAGACCCGCCGCGGCCGCCAGCTCGTCGACGGCGACGAGATCGTGCTCGACGACGAGATCGTCCGCGTCGTCAGCGCGGCCTGAACAGCAACGAGGCCGGCACCCGAGCGGGTGCCGGCCTCGTTGTCAGAACGGGTTGCTCGTCAGTGGAACGAGTCGCCGCAGGCGCACGATCCGCCGGCGTTGGGGTTGTCGATCGTGAAGCCCTGCTTCTCGATGGAGTCGACGAAGTCGATGACCGCGCCCTCCACGTACGGGGCGCTCATCCGGTCGACGACCACGCCGAGGCCCTCGAAGTCGCGGCGCGCGTCGCCGTCGAGGCTGCGCTCGTCGAAGAAGAGCTGGTAGCGCAGACCGGCGCAGCCACCCGGCTGCACGGCGATGCGCAGGTGCATGTCGTCGCGACCCTCCTGGTCCAGCAGGGCCTTGGCCTTCTGGGCAGCAGAGTCGGTCAGCGTGACACCGTGGGCAGGCGCCTCGGTCTCGGTAACAGTGTTCGGGGCGGTCATGGACACTCCCTCGTGGTCTCGCTCTCCGATTCCGGCGTGACGTTCAACCACGACCGGATCCGGGGTATTCCCGCGGGCGAACCCGGGGACGTTGTTGTCTCCTCCCTACATGGTGGCACAAGCACGGCCGGATCAGGTGTGACGTGGTAGGCGCGGGACGAACCGGACGGTCTCCTGCAAGCCCGTTCGACGCGTCGAATAACCTGGAGGGGTGAGGTTCCTTCGCCGCAGCAACGCTGAGCAGACCGCAAGCACGGACTCCGAGAACGACGCAGAGCAGTCCGCGGAGGAGCGCGCGCAGAATCACACCCCCAAGAAGGGGAAGCCGACGCCCTCGCGGCGCGAGGCCGAGGGCAGGCGGCGCGGCCCGGTCCCGCCGCCGCCGATGACGCAGCGCGAGGCGGTCAAGCGCTCCCGGGGCAACAAGGACGAGCGCCGCAAAGCCGCCACCGAGCGCCGCGAGCGCATGATGCAGGGCGACGACCGCTACCTGATGCCGCGCGACAAGGGCCCGGTCCGCGCCCACGTCCGCGACCTGGTCGACACCCGCAGGCACCTGATGGGCCTGTTCATGCCGCTGGTGCTGATCGTCTTCGCCACCACGCTGGCGCAGAACATGCTCATCCAGCAGTACGCGACGCTGTTCTGCCTGGCCCTGCTGATCATGATGGTCGTCGAGGGCACGCTGCTGGGCCGCTACGTCAACAAGCGGGTCCGCGCCAAGTTCCCGGACCACAAGGACCGGCCGTTCTCGCTGGGCTGGTACGCCTTCACCCGCGCCATGCAGATCCGCAAGCTCCGCGTCCCCCGCCCCCGCTACACACCCAAGGACATCGCCAAGATCGGCTGATCCCGAGCTTCGAGAAGCGCCTCGCTCGTTCGTGAGCGAGGCGCTTTTTCGTGCCGTCTCAAGATGAGACACGCTCACCCTGCAGCCGCGCGTGCACCGCTCCTACGCTCGGCCGATCCATCGCCTCGTGGCCCGAAGGAGCGGCAACCATGACGATCCGCACGATGATCAGCCCCGGCCGGTACGTCCAGGGCACAGGAGCGATCCACCAGCTCGGTCACCACCTCGCCCAGCTGGGTTCCACGCCGCTGCTGGTCGCCGACGGCGTGGTGTGGGGGTTCGTCGGCCACGACGTCGAGGCATCGCTGACCGAGGCCGGGCTCCCGGTCGACCGGCGGGACTTCGGCGGGGTGCCGAGCGCGAAGGAGGTGGACCGGCTCGTCGGCGAGATCACCTCGTCCGGCGCCGACGTCGTGGTCGCGATCGGCGGCGGCAGCACGATCGACGCGGTGAAGGCCGCCGGGCACCTCGCGGGGATCCGCTGGGCCAACGCGCCCACCGTGGCCTCGACGGACGCCCCGTGCAGCGCCCTGTCCGTGATCTACACCGAGGACGGCGAGTTCGAGGCGTACCGGTTCTTCCCGCGCAACCCCGACCTGGTCCTGGTCGACTCGCAGGTCGTCGCCAACGCCCCCGCGGAGTTCCTGATCGCCGGTGTCGGCGACGCGCTGGCCACCTGGCTGGAGGCGCGCGCCACCTCCCGGTCGGGCTCGAAGACGATGGCCGGGGGCCTGCCCACGCTCACCGGCACCGCGCTGGCGAAGCTCAGCTGGGACGTCCTGTGGGAGAACGCGCTGCCGGCCATCGACGCGGTCCGCGACCACCAGGTGACCCCGGCGGTGGAGAAGGTCATCGAGGCCAACACGCTGCTCTCCGGCCTCGGCTTCGAGTCGGGCGGACTCGCTGCGGCCCACGCGATCCACAACGGCCTGACCTCGGTCGCCGCCACGCACGGCCTCGCACACGGCCAGAAGGTCAACCTCGGCTCAGTCGCCCAGCTGGTCCTGGAAGGCGCCACCCCGGGCGACCTGCGCGAATTCATCGAGTTCACCACGGCCGTCGGCCTGCCCACCACCCTCACCGAGGTCGGCATCCGCCCCGACGACACCGACTCGGTGCGCGCCGTGGCCACCGCAGCAACCGCCGAAGGCGAAACGATCCACTCGATGCCCTTCGAGGTCACCGCGGACGACGTCGCCGCAGCCCTCACCTCCATCGACCGCCACGCGACCCGAATCCGCGAGAACGCCCACCTCCCCGCACCAGTCCCCTACACCGCGAAGCACTAGCGGTTCAGGTCCAGCCGGGCACGTCCTCCGGGAAGGCGCTCGCGACCCAGTAGTGCGGTAGCGCCTCCCGCAGCGTCACCCACCGGATCGCGGTCGGGACCGAGGACGCGGGGACGGCCACGAGCACGTCGGGGCCGTGACCCGCGAGGCGCTCGCGGCAGATCCCGCACGGGCTGAGGACGAGGTGTCTGCCGTCCTCGGCCCGGTGCAGGCACACCGAGGCCACGATCCTGCGATCGAGCCGGAACGCCGCGCAGTAGGGCTCCACCTCGTGGCACAGCGTCGCGCCGGCGTTGAGGAAGTCGGGGCTCGACCCGGTCAGGATCGCGCCGTCGTCCAGCAGCACGGCGGCGGCTCCCCTCGCCTCACCCGCGATGAGCCGCCGGCACTCCCCCGCGGTCGCCTCCAGATCAGCGCTCAGCATCCCGGCACCCTCCTCGGCCGCGGCCAACCGCCTGGATTCTCGCCGACGACGGTCACCCGCGGGCGGTTGCGGTCCGAACCGTCCACGATCGACGTCCGATATGCCCGGTCAGTTCGGACCGAAACCGCCTCCGCTGAGCGCGGGCACCACTGGGCCGGCTGGGGCGGTTCCTCCTCCGGGTACGGTCTCGGCGGTTGTTGAGCGGGAGGTTTTCGTGCGGTCGTTGGTGCTGGGTGGGGCTCGGTCCGGGAAGTCGGCGCATGCCGAGGGGTTGGTGCCCGAGGACGCTGCGGTGACCTACGTGGCCACCGCGCGGCGGGATCCGTCGGACGGCGAGTGGAACGAGCGGATCGCCAAGCACGTGGCGCGGCGGCCGGACCGCTGGCGGACCGTGGAGGCGCCGGACTCCGATTCGCTGCGGCGGGTTCTGGCCGAGGCCGCCGCAGGCGACCCCGTGCTGGTGGACGATCTGGCCACCTGGCTGACCGGGGTGCTCGACGACGCGGGGGCCTGGGAGCGCGATCCTGCGGCGTTGGACGTCGTCGCATCGCACTGCGACGCGCTGGTCGAGGCCGTGGCGGCGAGCGCCGGGCGCGTCGTGCTGGTGTCGGCGGAGGTCGGCCTCGGCGTCGTGCCCGGAACCCGGTCTGGAAGGCTGTTCCGGGACGAGCTCGGCTCGCTCAACGCCCGGTTGGCGGCGGTGTGCGACGAGGTGCTGCTGCTGGTCGCCGGATGTCCGCTGCGGATCCGGTGACCGGCCACGAACCCTGCTGAGCTGCGGTTTTTGAACACGGAGGTTTCGCTTGCCCACCGAACAGAACGACCCCGGCACGATCGAGTTCCCGCCCGTTCCCGCACCCGACGAGCAGGCATCCCGGGAAGCCGTGGCGCGGCAGGCGCAGTTGACCAAGCCGGCCGGGTCGCTGGGACGGCTGGAAGAGCTCGGCGTGTGGTTCGCCGCGCGGCAGGGCGTGTGCCCGCCGCACCCGCCCGCGCGCGCCCGCGTGGTCGTCTTCGCAGGTGACCACGGCATCGCCCAGCACGGCGTGTCGGCCTACCCGCCCGAGGTGACCGGCCAGATGGTCAGCAACTTCCTCTCCGGCGGCGCGGCGGTCAACGTGCTTGCCTCGCACGCCGGAGCGACCGTGCGCGTGGTGGACATGTCGGTCACCGTCGACACCCCGCCGGTGGTCAGCGCGCACAAGGTGCGGCGCGGCTCCGGAGCGATCGATCGCGAGGACGCGCTGACCGACGAGGAGGTCCGGGCCGCCGTCCAGGCCGGGCGGACGATCGCCGACGAGGAGGTCGACTCCGGGGCCGACCTGCTCATCGCCGGGGACATGGGCATCGGCAACACCACCCCCGCCGCCGTGCTGATCTCGCTGCTCACCGGCACCGAACCGGTCGCCGTCGTCGGGCGCGGCACCGGCATCGACGACCAGGCGTGGATGCGCAAGACCGCCGCGATCCGCGACGCGCTGCGCCGGGCCCGCAAGGTGCACAACGACCCGATCGCGCTGCTGCGCACCGCCACCGGCGCCGACATCGCCGCGCTCGCGGGCTTCCTCGCGCAGGCCGCCGTGCGCAAGACCCCGGTGATGCTGGACGGAGTCGTCGTCGGAGCGGCGGCGCTGGTCGCCGAGGAGCTCGCTCCCGGGGCCAGGCAGTGGTGGCTGGCCGGGCACCGGTCCGCCGAACCGGGCGGCCCGCTGGTGCTCCAGCACCTCGACCTGGAGCCGGTGCTGGACATGCGGCTGCGGCTCGGCGAAGGTTCTGGCGCGCTCACGGCGCTGCCGGTGCTGACCGCCGCGGTGAAGGTGCTCGGCGAGATGGCCACGTTCGACGAAGCCGGCGTCGCCGGAGAGGCCGGGGCGTGACCGACGGTCTGCGGCTGGCGGTGTCCTGGCTGACGGTGCTGCCGTGGCCCGCGAGGCAGGTCGACGACCGCGCGTGTCGGCAGGCGATCTCCTTCGCACCGCTGGTCGGGGCGCTGGTCGGCGGCGCCGGGGCGCTGGTGCTGTGGGGGTTGAGCTCGCTGGGCGCTCCCCCGCTGCTCGCGGGCTTGCTCGTGGTGGCGCTGCTGGTGCTGGTCACTCGGGGCATGCACGTGGACGGCCTGGCCGACACCGTCGACGGGCTCGGCTGCTACGGGCCCCCGGAACGCGCGCTGCAGGTGATGCGGGACGGCGGCGCCGGACCGTTCGCGGTGGTCGCGCTGATCCTGGTGATCGGCGTGCAGGCGGTCAGCATCGGCGCGCTCGCTGAGATCCCGTGGGTGCTGGTGCCGGCCTGCGTCACCGGTCGCGCGGCGTTCGTGCTCTGCTGCCGCAGCGGCCTGCCGTCGGCTCGTCCGGAGGGCATGGGTGCGCTGGTCGCCGGGAGCCAGCCGCTGTGGCTGGTGATCGCCTGGTGGCTCGCGGCGACGCTGTCCGCCGCGCTGATCAGCCCGGCAGCGGCGGTGTCCGTCCTCGTCGCCGCGGGCGTGCTCGTGCTGTTCACCAGGCACGTCCGCCGTCGCTTCGGCGGGATCACCGGCGACGTCCTCGGTGCGGCCTCGGAGCTCGCGACGACCGTCGCCCTGGTGGGCACGACTCTCGGGCAGTTCTAGGCCCTCAGGTCGCGCGGCGGTGGGCGCTCGGCGTCGTGCCGCGGATGCGCTTGAAGGCGGCGCTGAAGGTGAAGGGATCGGCGTAGCCGACGACATGAGCGATCTCGCCGATGGTCGCCGCCTCCCGCTCGGTCAGCAGGTCCGCCGCGAGGGTCATGCGCCAGCGGGTGAGGTAGGTCAGCGGCGGTTCACCGACCAGATCGGTGAACCGCTTGGCCAGCGTCGAGCGCGACACCCCGATGCGCCCGGCGAGGCCCGCGACCGTCCACGACGTCGCCGGTTCCGCGTGCAGCAGGCGCAGCGCCTCGCCCGCGACCGGGTCCCGCTGGGCCTCCCACCAGGCCGGGGGTTCACCGCCGGGCCGGTCGAACCACTCGCGCAACGTGCAGACGAGCATCCAGTCCAGCAGCCGGTCGAGCACCAACTGCTGGCCCGGCGCGTCCACCGCCACCTCGGCGGCGAGGTGGTCGAGCACCGGATCACCCGTGCCGCCCGACTCGACGCGCAGCACGACCGGCAGGGCCTCCAGCAGCCGGCGGCTGATCTCGCCGCGCAGCGGGTAGGCGCCGACGATCAACGTCGTCCCGCTCCCCTGACCCGGGTCGTGCCAGCCGATCCGGTGCCGTGTGCCGCCCAGCTCGGGAGTCGCGCAGAACTCGCCGCACGCCAGCGGTCGTGCCGAGGTCCCGATCTCGTCGACGAAGGTGAACGTCTCAGGTCCGCGGACCACGACCGTGTCGCGGTCCCGCAGCGGTTCGGGCTCGCCGCGCTCGGGCACGATCCAGCCCTGCCCGTCGAGGACGGTGCACAGGGTCAGCGGTGCTCCGTCCACGAAGTGCAGCGACCACGGCGGGGTCAGCGTCGAGCTGCCGAACAACGAGCCCTGGGCCCGCAGCCCTCGGAAGAGGTCACCGAACGCGTCCACGCCATCGACGTTAGACGATGACGCAGGTGGTCCGGCTTTTCACCCATGGATGCGTCCAGGATCGCAGCGTTGAATCGACGGCATGAGCACGCTGAACGCCCAGGACCTCGAACTCCTCCGCCGCCCGCTCCACGGCTTCCTTTCGGTGGCCGCCGGCCCGACCCCGCCGCAGCCCCGGCCGGTGTGGTTCGAGGTCACCGTCGAGGGCACGATCGAGCTGTTCACCGACCCGGCCTCGCCCAAGGTCGAGCGCCTGCGACGCGATCCCCGGGCGTCGCTGATCGTCGCCGCTCCCGCGACCGAGCGCGAACGCTGGGTGTCGATCGCCGGCCGCACCTCGGTGGAAACCGGCGGGGCGCCCGAGCTGGTGGAACGCCTCGCCGACCGGTACTGGGACCTCGACGACCCGGCCCGCGCGCACGACCTCGCCGGACTCCGCGCCGGGACCTGGTTCCGCATCGTCCTGCACCCGGACAAGGTCACCCGCCTCGACTTCTAGGCACGACGACGCCCCCTGCGTCAACCGCAGGGGGCGTCGGTCGATCAGGTGCTCAGCCGAGCTTGGTCATCCAGCCGTGGGTGTCCTCGACCGTGCCGTACTGGATCGCGGTCAGGCGCTCGCGGAGCTTCATCGTGACCTCGCCGGGGCGGCCGTCGGCGACGCCGAACTCGCCGTCGCGGTGCTTGACGTGGCCGACCGGGGTGATCACCGCGGCGGTGCCGCAGGCGAAGACCTCGGTGAGCTCGCCGGAGGTGGCCGCCTTCTCCCACTCCTCGACGGTGATCTTGCGCTCCTCGACCTGCATGCCGAGCTCCTTGCCCAGCTCCAGCAGCGAGGACCGGGTCACGCCGGGCAGCAGGCTGCCGCTCAGCGCCGGGGTCACCAGCTTCGCGTCGGCACCGGAGCCGAGCACGAAGAACAGGTTCATGCCGCCCATCTCCTCGACCGTGTGCCGGTCGCAGGCGTCCAGCCAGACGACCTGGTCGCAGCCCTGCTCGACGGCCTGCGCCTGCGCCAGGAACGACGCCGCGTAGTTGCCCGCGAACTTGGCGGCGCCGGTGCCGCCGGGAGCGGCGCGCACGTACTCGTGGCTCAGCCACACCGTCACCGGCTTCACGCCACCGGCGAAGTAGGAGCCGGCCGGCGAGGCGATCAGCGAGTACAGGTAGGTCTTCGACGGGTGGTTCACGCCCAGGCCGATCTCGGTGGAGACCATGAAGGGCCGCAGGTACAGCGAGCTCTCACCAGTGCTGGGCACCCAGTCGCGATCCACCGCGACCAGCTCGCGCAGCGATTCGAGGAACAGCTCCTCGGGCAACTCCGCCATCGCGATCCGGTTCGCGGAGCTGCGGAAACGGCGGGCGTTGGCGTCCGGGCGGAACGCCGCGATCGAGCCATCGGGCTGGCGGTAGGCCTTGAGCCCCTCGAAGATCGCCTGCGCGTAGTGCAGGACCGACGTCGCCGGGTCGAACTCCAGCGTGTGGTACGCCTCGAGGCGGGCGTCGTGCCAGCCCTGGTCCTCGGACCACTTGATCGTCACCATGTGGTCGGTGAAGAACTTGCCGAACCCGGGATTGCCCAATACCTCCGCGCGGCGCTCGGCTGAGGCCGGTTGCGGGTTGGGGGTCCGGGTGAAAGACAGTTCTCCGTTCATGCGCGTACGGTATCGCGTGCGCTGGAGCAGTGAAAACCGGCTTGGCGTCAGTTGGTCATCCAAGTATCCGGCCGTTGCCAAACGGACGCGGAGATTCTGCTGATTCCTCCGCGGCGCGCGACATATGATGGGGCCATGACGCAGGCCCAGAACACCCCCGCGCCGCAGCCCACCTCGGTCCCGCAGGACGTCCGCGCAGGTGTGCTGGCCGGCCTGATGCCGTTCGGCGCGGGCATGTTGCTCACCCTCGGCTACGCCTGGATCGGCGTGTTCGGGGTCGTCCTGGCGGCGATCGGGGCCGCGGGCTGGGCCTTCTGGTGGCGCAACAAGTACCAGCAGTGGTTCCCGCAGCAGGTGACCACCGGCTCGGTGGTCGGCACGACCGTCGTGGTCGCGGTGATCACCCTTCTGCTGTTCATCTCGATCAGCTGACTTTTCGTTCGTTCCAACCATCTTGCTGAGCGGTGCGAGCAGGGGAACCTGAGCGGCTCCGTGGACTCCGTGCGCCGCTCCTGATGTGCCAATACACGGCGTCCCGGTGTACTCGCCACGAAACCGCTCAGAACCACCGGCGGTGCAAGCTGCGAGGGTGGTGACAGGAGAAAGCGGCTGACGCCGCTTGAATCAGCTGAGCAGGTGCGCGGGGAGCTTCGGGACGGACCAGGACGGGTCCGGGCGGGCGTCGCAGTAGGTGCCGTCGAAGGGGAACGCGCCGTCCTTGGCCAGGGAGATCATCTCCTCGCCTTCAGCGCGCAGCTTCGCCAGTTCGGCGTGGTCGAAACGGCCTGCGGCCAGCGCGTCATCGAGCTCGTCCTCGTCCTTCCAGGACCAGCTGCCGTCCGCCATGACCTCGACGTCCAGGACGCCGTCGACCCGCCGCACGCCGTATTCATCCCGGCCGCGCGGGATTTCGAGATTGACGTACCAGTTCCGGAATTCCCCGCTCGGCTTGAAGAACCACCACACCGACGACCACCGGCTCTCGTGGACCAGCCGCAGCGTCGAGGTGCCGCGCCAGGTCGACAGCGCGGGCACGCGCGGTCCGGAGAACCGCTCCGCGAGCGGCAATTCCCGCGGGTGCCGCCCGTCCGGGGAGGTCGTGGTCCGGACCGGGGTGTCCGGCAGCACCCAGCACAGCAGCTCATCGCCGTCGTCGGAGACGACGCGAGCCGGGTGCACGTTCCCGAGCGAGCCGTCCAGGCGCCAGAAGCTGTAGAGCACCTCGTCGCCCGAGGACCACTGGTAGCGCTGAGAATTCCAGGTCATCTCGTCCACAATCGAGTTGGGCATGACCGCCTCATTTCCACCGGCGCGAAACGACTCCCGCCAGCAAAGGACCGACAACAACCACTCCGAGCGTTGTCAGCATCGCAGAAACCGGCATGCTCATCGCCAGCACGACCGACAAACCCATCCCAAGGCATGCACCCCGCATGGGCCAAGTGGGTCCATCGGAGAGCAGCAAACGGGCGCCTGCGTTGGCAAGAGCGTAGTGCAGGAGCAGCGCGCAGGCCGCGAAGGACATCAACGCGATCGGGTCGAACAGCTGGGAGACGATCACCGCCGCCACCCCGGCGATCAGGTCCAGCAGGTACGGCGTCCCGGACGGACCGGTGCGGCCCAGGACTCGCGGGAGCTCACCGTCGCGCACCATCGCCAGCCCCGTCGAGCGCAGCGATTCCAGCGCGCCCAGCAGCACCGGCAGCAGCGCGACGGCCGCCCCGACGCACACCAGCGGCACCAGGTCGGCGGCCGCGGCGGCGGTGAGCACGTCGCGGATCGGCATCGGCGACAGGGCCAGCCGGTCCCAGCCGAGCTGGTAGGTCAGGGCCGCGATCATCACCGCCAGCAGCACCGCCACCGCGATCAGCGAGATCGTGGTCGCGCGGCGGGTCGCCGCCCAGGGCGCGCGGTCGGCGTCCTCGGCGGGCGCGGCGAGTCGCTCGACACCGGTGAACGCGAAGAACAGCACCCCACCTGCGCCGATGATCCCCACGGCGCTGTCGTTGGAGGCGCCGGGTTCGAGGTGGGCGGGCACGCCTCCGACCGGGTCGATGGCGAAGCAGATCGCCACCACCAGCACGATCACCGCCAAGCTCAGGGCGACCCACGTCCAGGCCGCGGCACCGCGGATGCGCAGCCCCGCGGTCGCCGAGAGCACCACGAGCAGGGTCGCCGCCCCCGCCACCAGGGCGCCGGCCGACGGCAGGAAGAACTCGCCGATCACGCGGGCGATCGCGGCGATCGCGGCGACCTGCGCGGCCAGGTGGGCCGAGGCGCCGATGCGGGCGGGCAGCAGGCCCATCCGCTCGCGCACGCACGCGTAGGTCGCGCCGGGCCCGCGGTGGGCCCGGGACTGGTAGGCGACAGCCGAGGACGCGCACACCGCTGCCAGCAGCGCGACCAGCAGTCCCAGCGGCGCCCACGGGCCGGCCGCCGCCGCTGCGGGCGCGGGCCCGAGCAGCACGCCGATGCCGACCATGCCGCTGAGCGCGAGCGGTAACGCGTCGCGGCCGGTCGTCAACCGGCTGTCCGTTTCCACCTGTCGGGTCACCGGACCACCCTTGCAGACGAGTGCGGGCACTTCAGCCTCCTGTCGGCCGACTCATGGCGGGAGACCGCCGGTGAGCGTATGACGGACGTGTTGACCACTGCCCTCCCGCCACGCTCACGGTGAACACGCCGATCACCGGCGGACCCGGCGTTCTAGAGTGCGGGAAAGGCACCGATCCGGAGGATGACCACGTGACGACCCCGAAACTCGCCCTCACCGACACCGCGGTGGCCAAGCTGAGCGTGGACGCGCTCGTCATCGGCACCGTCTCCGGCGGCGACGGCCTGCAGCTCGCACCTGGTGCCGAGCCGGTCGCGACCGCCTTCGACGGCGACCTGGTCAAGGTGCTCACCTCGCTGGGCACGAGCGGGAAGGCCGATGAGGTCGTCAAGCTGCCCGCCCACGGGCTGGCCGCGACCGTGCTGGTGGCCGTCGGCCTGGGCAAGGCCGGCGAGGACGGCCCGAGCGCGGAGGCCGTCCGCCGCGCCTCCGGTGCCGCCGCACGCGCGCTGTCCGGTGTGGAGCACGCCGCGACCACGCTGCCCGCCGCCGACCTGCCCGCCGCGGTGCAGGGCACCGTCATGGGCGCCTACGGCTTCACCGAGTACAAGTCGAGCAACGGTGACGGCCCGGTGGCCGCGGTGGACTTCGTGGTCGCCGACGCCAAGGCCGACACCGCCACGCACGCGCTCAAGGGCGGCACGGCGATCGGCGAGGCGGTCAACACCGCCCGCGACCTGATCAACACCCCGCCGAACGACCTGTTCCCGGCCTCCTTCGCCGAGCGCGCCACCGAGCTGGCCAAGGCCGCCGGCCTGGAGGTCGAGGTCCTCGACGAGGCGGCGCTGCGCAAGCAGGGCTTCGGCGGCATCCTCGGCGTCGGCGCGGGCTCGTCGCGCCCGCCGCGCATGGTGCGCCTGCGGCACAAGGGCCCGAAGGCCGCGAAGAAGGTCGCGCTGGTCGGCAAGGGCATCACCTTCGACACCGGCGGCATCTCGCTCAAGCCGGGCGCGGGCATGGAGAACATGACCTCGGACATGTCCGGTGCCGCTTCGGTGATCGCGACGATGGTGCTGGCGGCGAAGCTGAACTACCCGCTGGAGATCACCGCGACCGTGCCGATGGCCGAGAACATGCCGTCGGGCACCGCCTACCGCCCCGGTGACGTGCTGAAGATGTACGGCGGCAAGACCGTCGAGGTGCTCAACACCGACGCCGAGGGCCGGCTGATCCTGGTCGACGCGATGGCCCGCGCTTGCGAGGACGAGCCCGACTACCTGATCGAGACCTCCACGCTGACCGGCGCGCAGGTCGTCGCGCTGGGCAACCGCACCCCGGGCGTGATGGGCGAGGACGGCTTCCGCGACCGGGTCGCCAGGCTGTCGCAGGCCGTCGGCGAGGGCGGCTGGCCGATGCCGCTGCCGGACGAGCTGCGCGCGGACCTGGACTCCAAGCTCGCCGACCTGGCCAACGTCACCAACCACCGCTGGGGCGGCATGCTGGCCGCGGGCATCTTCCTCCGGGAGTTCGTGGCCGAGGGCGTGCAGTGGGCGCACATCGACATCGCGGGCCCGGCCTACAACACCAACTCGCCGTGGGGCTACACGCCCAAGGGCGGCACCGGTGTGCCGGTCCGGACCCTCGCGGCGGTGCTCGCCGACATCGCCGAGAACGGCTGAGCCCGCACATCGCCGGTCAACCCGGAGCCGACCGATCAACCGGTCGGCTCCGGGCGGAACCGGCGAACCGCCCACGATGCGGAACGAGAAGTTCAACCCGGGGTGACCTCGGCCCTGTCTTTGTGATCCGGGTCACGAAAAGGTCACCACTGCGGGGTGCGCCGATGTCACGATGGGTTTATGACCGAATCGCAACCGGCCACGCTGACCGCGACCAGGCACGGCTATCAGGTCGATGTGGTGTGGACCGGCAACACCGGCCAGGGCACCAGCTCCTACCACAGCTACGAGCGCACCCACGAGGTGCGGGCCGTCGGCAAGGACTCCATCGACGCCTCCGCCGACCCGGTGTTCCTGGGTGACGCCGACCGCTACAACCCCGAAGAGCTCCTGGTCGCCTCGCTGTCGCAGTGCCACATGCTCTGGTTCCTGCACCTCGCGGCCGACTCCGGCGTCGTGGTCACCGGCTACCACGACCACGCGCGCGGCGTCCTGGCCGAGAACTCCGACGGCACCGGTCAGTTCGAGGCCATCGAGCTGGCACCGGAGGTCACCGTGTGCGACCTGGCGACCGTCGACGTCGCCGAGGCGCTGCACGAGCGCGCCCACGAGCTCTGCTACATCGCCAAGTCCGTCACGTTCCCCGTGCGGTGCACGCCGACGACGCGCGTCGCGAACTGATTCACCGACGAATCGATTCAGCCTTCACCTGCGGCCCTGCGCGCGGCGAATCCGCGAAGAACTGCGACTCGCGCGTTCACGGCCGTTCGTCGGCGGCGCGCTGCGCGCGCTTGCGGAGAATGCGCTGCCGGGCCTGGTAATCGCGCATTCGTTGCGGATACCCGACCTTGGCGACTTCGTAGAGCGGAATGCCGAGCCGTCTGGTGAAGCGCCCGGCCGCCGAAGGCGACTCCACACGTCGACGCGTCCATTCGCCGTCGTGCGCGATGAGCAGCAGCGTCGTCTCGGTGACCAGCGTCTGCGGTTCGAGGTAACCCTCGACACCGCGCCGTTGCGCGGCCCAGTTCCGGAGGTGGTCGGTGTCCGCGGGCGTGGCGCGTCGCCCGGTGCCGGGACGGCGGTTGCGGAACCGGTCGAATAAGCCCACCGAACTCCCCTCCCCAATCCCGATTCAGGCCGGCTGCATTCGATTTTGCCACCGCGAACATGTGCGGAGTGTGAAAACGAGCTGAGAATGCGCGGCGCCCAGGTGATGAATGCAGCACAGATCACCCGGCCCACCGCGCATCGGCCGGTCGGGTGGTGACAAGATGGCTGGTGGTGTGCATGACCACCAGGTCACGCGACCAACCGCAAGTCAATGACGCCCTGTCGAGGAGTGCGAAGTGACCGACACGTCCGCCGATCTGGTCATTCTCGGCGGCGGTTCGGGCGGCTACGCCTGCGCTTTCCGCGCGGCCGAGCTCGGCCTGTCCGTCGTCCTCATTGAAAAGGACAAGCTCGGTGGGACCTGCCTGCACCGAGGTTGCATCCCGACCAAGGCCCTGCTGCACGCGGCCGAGGTCGCCGATTCCACCCGAGACGCCGACCAGTTCGGGGTGCGCGCAGCCCTCGAAGGCATCGACATCGACGGTGTCAACAAGTACAAGGACGACATCGTCTCGGGCCTGTACAAGGGCCTGCAGGGCCTGGCCAAGGCCCACAAGGTGACGATGGTCGAGGGTGCGGGCACCCTCGTCGACGCCAACACCGTCGAGGTCGACGGCACCCGCTACACCGGCAAGAACGTGGTTCTGGCCACCGGTTCCTACTCCAAGACGCTGCCCGGCCTGGAGCTCGGCGGGCGCGTCATCGCCAGCGAGCAGGCGCTGAACCTGGACTTCATCCCGAACAAGGTCGTCGTGCTCGGCGGCGGCGTGATCGGCGTCGAGTTCGCCAGCGTCTGGGCCTCCTTCGGTGCCGAGGTCACCGTCGTGGAAGCGCTGCCGCACCTGGTGCCCAACGAGGACGAGTTCGCCTCGAAGCGCCTGGAGCGCGCCTTCCGCAAGCGCGGCATCAAGTTCAAGACCGGCGTGAAGTTCACCGGCGCCACCCAGAGCGACGACGGCGTGTCGGTCAGCCTGGAGAACGGCGAGACCTACGACGCCGACCTGCTGCTGGTCGCCGTCGGCCGCGGCCCGAACACCGCCGGACACGGCTTCGAGCAGGTCGGCGTCACCATGGAGCGCGGCTTCGTGCGCACCGACGAGCGCCTGCGCACCAACGTCCCCGGCGTGTTCGCCGTCGGCGACATCGTGCCGGGCCTGCAGCTGGCGCACCGCGGCTTCCAGCAGGGCATCTTCATCGCCGAGGAGATCGCGGGCCTGAACCCGCAGCCGATCGACGAGGCCGGCATCCCGCGCGTGACCTACTCCCACCCCGAGGTCGCCTCGGTGGGCCTGACCGAAGCCGCCGCCAAGGAGCAGTACGGCTCGGTGGAGACCTTCACCTACGACCTGGCCGGCAATGGCAAGAGCCAGATCCTCAAGACCCAGGGCGCGGTCAAGCTGATCCGCGCGACCGACGGCCCCGTCGTCGGCCTGCACATGGTCGGCGACCGCGTCGGTGAGCTCATCGGCGAGGCGCAGCTGATCTACAACTGGGAGGCGCTGCCGGAGGACGTCGCTCCGCTGGTCCACGCCCACCCCACCCAGACCGAAGCTCTGGGCGAGGCCCACCTCGCCCTGGCCGGCAAGCCGCTGCACGTCCACGGCTGACAGCCGCACGCCGCAGCAGCGAAAAGACAGCCGCACCCCGCCACACCCACGAGGAGTCAGCAACCGATGGCCTTCTCCGTTCAGATGCCGGCGCTCGGCGAGAGCGTCGCCGAGGGCACGATCACCCGGTGGCTCAAGCAGGAGGGCGAGACCGTCGAGGTCGACGAGCCCCTGCTGGAGGTCTCCACCGACAAGGTCGACACCGAAATCCCGTCCCCGGCCGCCGGTGTGCTGCAGCGCATCGTCGCCCAGGAGGACGACACCGTTGAGATCGGCGGCGAGCTCGCGGTCATCGGCGACGCCGGCGAGGCCTCCGCCGCCCCGGCCGCGGCTCCGGCCGCCGAGCCGGAGCCCGAGCCTGAGCCCGCTCCCGCCGCCGAGGCCCCCGCCGCTCCGGCGGCCGAGTCCGCTCCGGCCCCGGCCGCGCCGGCCGCCCCCGCCGGTGGTGGGCAGGGCACCGACGTCACCATGCCCGCCCTGGGCGAGAGCGTCGCCGAGGGCACGATCACCCGGTGGCTCAAGCAGATCGGCGAGTCGGTCGAGGTCGACGAGCCGCTGCTGGAGGTCTCCACCGACAAGGTCGACACCGAGATCCCGTCGCCGGTGGCCGGCACGCTGCTGGAGATCAGCGCCGGTGAGGACGACACCGTCGAGGTCGGCGCCAAGCTGGCCGTGATCGGCGCCGCCGGTGCCGCCGCGCCCGCCGCCTCGGCTCCCGAGCCCGCGCCGGAACCGCCTGCCGCTCCGGCCGCCCCCGCCGCCGCTGCTCCGGCTCCGGCTCCGGCCGCCCCGGCGCCCGCGGCTCCGGCGGCTCCCGCTGCGGCCCCGGCCCCGGCCGCTCCGGCTCAGGAGGAAGAGGCTCCGGCGAACAACGGTGGCGCTCCGTACGTGACTCCGCTGGTGCGCAAGCTGGCCAACGAGCACGGCATCGACCTGACCTCGATCAAGGGCAGCGGCGTCGGCGGTCGTATCCGCAAGCAGGACGTCCAGGCCGCGATCGACGCCAAGCAGGCCCCGGCCCAGACCGCCCCGGCCGCTCCGGCCGCTCCGGCCGCCGCGGCCGGAGCGGCGACGAGCTCCGCCCCGGTCACCGCGGTCGAGCCGTCGGACGAGGCCAAGGCGCTGCGCGGCACCACGCAGAAGATGTCGCGCCTGCGGCAGCTGCTGGCCCGCCGCATGGTCGAGTCGCTGCAGACCGCGGCTCAGCTGACCACGGTGATCGAGGTCGACGTCACCCGGATCGCCCGGCTGCGCGACCGCGCCAAGGGCAGCTTCGAGGCGTCCGAGGGCGTCAAGCTCTCGTTCCTGCCGTTCTTCGCCAAGGCCGCGGCCGAGGCGCTGAAGCTGCACCCGAAGCTCAACGCCTCCATCGACGAGGAGAACTCCTCGGTGACCTACCACGGCGCCGAGCACCTCGCGATCGCGGTGGACACCGAGCGCGGCCTCGTCTCGCCGGTGATCCACGACGCCGGGGACCTCAACCTCGGCGGGCTGGCCCGCAAGATCGCCGACCTGGCGGCGCGGACCCGCAACAACAAGATCAAGCCCGACGAGCTCTCCGGTGGCACCTTCACCATCACCAACACCGGTAGCCGGGGCGCGCTGTTCGACACGCCGATCCTGAACCCGCCGCAGGTGGGCATGCTGGGCACCGGCACCGTCGTCAAGCGCCCGGTCGTGGTGGCCGACGAGAACGGCGGCGACACGATCGCCATCCGCTCGATGGTCTACCTGGCGCTGTCCTACGACCACCGCCTGGTCGACGGCGCCGACGCCGCCCGGTTCCTCACCACGCTCAAGCAGCGCCTGGAAGAGGGAGCGTTCGAGGCCGACCTCGGCCTCTAGGGAGGGTTCGTACTCACCCTGCTCAGCTGTGCGGGTAGCGGAACCTCAGCGGCGGAGCAAACTGAGTCCCGCACCTGGACCGACAAGAAGCGGCCGCTCACCGGTTTCGGTGGGCGGCCGCTTCTTTCGGACCGGAAAGGTTCGCGCGGGCCTCACCGGTGCGAGACGATGCCGGGCATGCGCGTCGTCGTCGCCGGATCGTCAGGGCTGATCGGTACGTCATTGGTGGCCGGGCTCCGCCAAGGTGAGCACGAGGTGGTGCGGCTGGTCCGCCGCGCTCCCGCCGCTCCGGACGAGCGGAGCTGGGACCCCGATGCCGGGAAGCTGGACGCCGAGGCGCTGGAGGGCGCGGACGCGGTGGTGAACCTGAGCGGGCCGGGCATCGGCGACAAGCGCTGGAGCCCGGAGCGCAAGCGCCACCTGCTGCAGGCCAGGGTCCGCTCCACCGAGGTCATCGCGAAGGCGGTCGCCGCGGCAGGCGTCCCGGTCCTGGCCAACGCTTCGGCGGTCGGTTTCTACGGCGACACCGGTTCGCACCCGGCCACCGAGACCTCCCCGCCGGGCACGGACTTCCTGGCCTCACTGTGCCGCAGGTGGGAGGCCGCGACGGCGCCCGCGGCCGATGCCGGCACCCGGGTGGTTCTGGTGCGCACCGGGCTGGTGATCTCGCCCTCGGGCGGTCTGCTCGGGCAGCTCCGGCCGCTGTTCTCGCTGATGCTCGGCGGCAGGCTCGGTTCGGGGACCCAGTACATGCCCTGGATCTCGCTGGACGACGAGATCGCCGCGATCCGGTTCGTGCTGGAGAACCCGGACGTCTCGGGTCCGGTGAACCTCACCGGACCGGCACCGGTGACCAACGCCGAGTTCACCCGCGCGCTCGGTGAGGCGCTGGGCCGCCCGGCTCCGTGGATCGTGCCCGGTTTCGCGCTGCGGATCGCCATGGGCGAGCTCGCCGACACCGCGCTGACCGGGCAGCGCGCGATGCCGACGGTGTTGGAGGCCCACGGTTTCACCTTTCAGCACCCGACGCTCGGAGCGGCGCTGGCCGCGGCTACCGGGAGGTAACCGACCTTCGGCTGCCGACCTGTTCAGGGGGCGTAGCCTGGCGCCGTGAGTCGTGCCAATTCTTCGTGTCGCGAGTCGTCCGAGCCGATGGCCGTGCGGCACCTGGGAACCATCGATTACCTGGACGCCTGGGACCTGCAGCGCGAGCTGGCCACCGGCCGCGTCGAGGGCCAGAACCCCGACACCCTGCTGCTGCTGGAACATCCGTCGGTCTACACGGCGGGCAAGCGGACGCAGCCGGAGGACCGCCCGTCGGACGGCACGCCGGTCATCGACGTGGACCGCGGCGGCAAGATCACCTGGCACGGCCCCGGCCAGATCGTCGGCTACCCGATCGTGCAGCTGTCGGACCCGATCGACGTCGTGGACTACGTGCGCCGCCTGGAGCAGGCGCTGATCCACGTGTGCGACCAGTTCGGCCTCGACGCGGGTCGGGTGGAGGGCCGCAGCGGCGTGTGGCTGCCCGCGGTCGACGGACGCCCGGAGCGCAAGATCGCCGCGATCGGCATCCGCGTGCAGCGCGGCGTGACGATGCACGGCCTGGAGCTCAACTGCAACGCCGACCTGCGCGAGTTCGACCGCATCGTGCCGTGCGGCATCGCCGACGCGGGGACCACGTCGCTGTCGGACGAGCTCGGTCGCGACGTCCCGGTCGACGAGGCGTATCCGCTGGTGGAGCAGGCCGTGCAGGACGCGCTCGACGGTCACCTCGAACTCGTCGAGCGCAACATCCCCCGCCACCAGCCCGCCGCTGCGGGCGTCACGCTGGCACTGGACCCCAGCCTCCGCTGACACCACCGAGTCCACTCCTCTAGTATTCCGGAAATGCGGAACAACTGGAGGAGTGGCATGTCGCTGTCCCGTCGGAGCCTGCTCGTCGCGACCGGAGCCGCGACTCCCCTGCTGCTGGCCCGCCCCGCCCTCGCGGCACCGCCCGATCTGGCGGCGCCCGAGGGCTGGTTGAACTGGATCGCCGCCCACCGCGACGGACTGGGCCTCGTGCTCGACGACGGACGCGGAAACCGCCTGACCCACCGGGCCGACGCCGCGCAGCCGCTGGCCTCGGCCGTCAAGGTCGTGCACCTGGCCGCCTACGCCGACGCCGTCGAGTCCGACCGGCTCGATCCGGGCGAGCTCGTGCGGGTCGGCGACTGGGAGCGCTACTACGTGCCCACCGACGGAGGCGCGCACGCTGCGAGCCTGCGCCACCTCGGCGTGCCCACCGACGAAACCGGGCTCCACGCGGCCGATCCCGAGCACCGGGTGGCGCTGGACGACGTGGTCGCGATGATGATCCTGTTCAGCGACAGCGCCGCACCGGATCTGCTGCGCGACCGCCTGGGCGCGGACGCGGTCACCCGAGCCGCCGCGGCGCGCGGCTGGCCGGACGCGGACGTGCGATCGCTGTGCGCGGAGTACCTGTTCCTCGTGATGCCGGAAACCGCACCGCCCGCCGGACTTCCGGTCACCGCCCGCCGGACCTGGGGCTTCGCCCTGGAACGGCGGCACCGCGACGATCCCGCGCTGCGCCGGGAAGTGCTGCGGCGCCTGCGGTCCGGCCTGCCCGGGTATCGCGAGCAGGTCTCGTGGGCGTCGACCACGGCGGCGGGTTCGGCGGCGAAGCTGGCCGCGGTGCACAGCGCGCTCAGCTCCGAGGGCGGTCTCGCGCGCGAGCACCTGGAACGCCCCTTGGCGGGCTCGCTGCCACCGGGCGTGGCCGGTGTCGGGATCAAGGGCGGCAGCCTCCCCGGGGCGCTGACCAGCGGGATCTCGGTGCGCCGGACGGACGGGTCGCTGGGTTGGGGCGCGCTGCTGGCGCACGGCGACATCAGTGCCGAGCAGCTGAGCACCGGCGATCCGGGACTGCCGCTGCTGCTGGCCATCGAGGACTCGCGTTGGCGGGACCGGCTGATGGCCGCGCTGAACGGCTGAGGCAAGCTCGTCGCGTGGACTTGCAACAGCGCGTCGAAGCCCTCGAAGCCCGCGTGGCCGCCCTGGAGTCCGAGCGCTCCGCCGGTTCGGAACCCGCCGCCGAGCCCAGCGGCGGCCACCTGCGCTACGAGGGCCACCTGGCCGAGCCCGCCGAGCTGGACTGGAGCATCCAGGTCGATCCCGCGCGGGTGCTCGAACTTCCCGACGGGCCGCGCACCGACGTCCTCGCGGCCCTCGGGCACCCGGCCCGCGCGGCGATCGTCCGATTGCTGGCCACCCAGGGCCCGCAGCCGGCCACCGCCCTCCAGGAGGCCGCCGAGCTGGGCTCGACCGGCCGCCTCTACCACCACCTCAAGTCGCTGACCGCGACCAACCTCGTGGAACAGGACAAGCGCGGCTCCTACCGGCTCCGGCCGAAGGCCGCGATCCCGGCGCTCGTCCTGCTCACGGCGGCCTCCGACGTCGCCGACCAGCTCCGCTGACCGCCGTCAGCCGCTGCGGAGAGCCGCCCGCAGCACCTCGGCGAGGTGGGTCGCCCGGCGGGAAGTCCCCTGCGCGATCTGGGTGCGGCAGGAGAAGCCGTCGGCCAGCACGAGCGCGTCCGCGGCGGCCTCGCGAACCTTGGGGTAGAGCTCGCGCTCCGCGCACGCCTGGGAGACCTCCCAATGCCCGCGTTCGAAACCGAAGTTGCCCGCCAGGCCGCAGCATCCGGTGGAGATGACGTCGGGCTCGACACCGAGGCGTTCGAGCAGCTCCCGATCCGGTTCCCAGCTCCCCTTGGCCTCCTGGTGGCAGTGGACCTGGGCGATCGCCTCGACGTCGAGCCGCCCGAACGGCAGCGGACCGTCGTGAGCCGCCACGAACTCGCCGAACGTCCTGGTCTGAGCGGCCAGGCGCGTCGCGCGCGGGTCGTCGGGCAGCAGCTCGGTGGCCTCGTCGCGCAGCATCACGGTGCAGGACGGTTCGAGCCCGATCACCGCGCGTCCGGCCGGTAGGTGCGGGGCGAGGACCTTCAACGAGCGGGCCAGGGCCTTCCGGGCCGTGCCCAGCTGACCGGTGGAGTGCCAGGTCAGGCCGCAGCACACGAATCCCTCCGGCAGCACCACCCGATACCCCAGCGCCTCCAGCACCTCCACCGCGGCTTCGCCGACCTCGGGGCTGAGGTGGTTGGTGAAGGTGTCCGGCCACAGCACCACGGTCTCGCCGCCGCCAGGTTCGCGCCGCCG
Organism: Saccharopolyspora karakumensis; assembly: GCF_004349225.1. Taxonomy (NCBI): domain Bacteria; kingdom Bacillati; phylum Actinomycetota; class Actinomycetes; order Pseudonocardiales; family Pseudonocardiaceae; genus Saccharopolyspora; species Saccharopolyspora karakumensis. Next base: position 14,361 of record NZ_SMLA01000005.1, on the reverse strand, counting down.
CAGGCGCCGGACCAGCGATCGGGGCGCGAAGCGGATCATCTCCCGCCGCCGCTCGATCCCGCCCAACCGAGCGACCAGCTGCGACACCGGCCGCGCGGCCAGCACCCGGTTCACCGCGGCGGCCGCACCGGGCACCGCCGACATCAACCGGGTCCACACCGGCAACCAGCCCATCGAGTAGTGCGCCCTCGGCCGCGGCCGGCCCCGGTAGTGGTGGTGCAGGAACTCGGCCTTGTAGGTGGCCATGTCGACGTTGACCGGGCAGTCGCTCGCGCACGCCTTGCAGGACAGGCACAGGTCGAGCGCCTCCAACGCTTCGGCGGAGCGCCATCCGCCCTCGACGGACTCCCCGCGCAGCATCTCGGCCAGCACCCTGGCCCTCCCCCGCGTCGAGTGCACCTCGTCGCGGGTCACCTTGAACGACGGGCACATGCTCCCGGTGTCGAGGTTGCGGCAGGCGCCGACGCCGACGCAGCGGTCGACGGCGGCGGCGAACGAACCCCGGTCGCGGCTGAACGCGTGCACCGGGGTGACCTCCAGCGCGCGATGCCCCGGCCCGGGCCGCACACCGGCGTCGAGGGGTGCGGGATCCACCAGGACCTCGGGGTTGAGGACCCCGCCGGGATCGAAGATCCGCTTGAACTCGGCGAAGCACTCTCTCGCTCGGAGGGAGTACATGTGCCGCAGCAGTTCCGAGCGCGCCCGCCCGTCGCCGTGCTCCCCGCTCACCGAACCACCGTGGGAGGCGACCAGCCGGGCGGCTTCGGTGATGAACGACCGGTAGGCCGCCAGCCCCTCCTCGGTGCCCAGCTGGAAGTCGACCCGCAGGTGCAGGCAGCCTTCGCCGAAGTGCCCGAACGGAACACCGCGCAGGCGGTGGGAGTCCAGCAGCGCGTACAGATCCCGCAGGTAGGCGGCCAGGTTCTCGGGAGGGACGGCGGAGTCCTCCCAGCCCGGCCAGGCCTCGCCGCCGTCGGACAGGCGCGTGACGATGCCCGCCCCGGACTCCCGGATCCGCCACAGCTCCCGGCTCCGGACCGGATCGGTCACGACCACCGAGCGAGCGCCCGGGATCCGCGACGTCGCCAGCCGCGCGAGCTCACCGGCCCGGCTCTCGGCTTCGTCGGGCGCGTCCGCCCCGGCTTCGCAGTAGAGCCAGGCATGACCGTCCGGCAGCGCCTGGCCCGCGCTCTCGCGACCGGGCCGGGAACGCAGCGCCGCGAGCAGGTCCGCGCCCATCCCCTCGACGGTCATCGCTCCCGCCGCGGCGAGCTCCGGCGCGACCTCCGCGGCCAGGTAGACGTCCGGGAAGCCGATCACCGCGAGCGCGCGAGCGGTCGGCGTCGGCACCAGCCGCACGGTCGCCTCGGTGACGATGCCGCAGGTGCTCTCGCTTCCGACCAGGGCCTTGGCCAGGTCGAATCCCCGCTCCGGGAGCAGGTGCTGGAGGCCGTAGCCGGAGGCCTGCCTGCTGAACCGGCCTAGCTCGGTGCGCAGCAGCGCGAGGTCGTCACCGACGAGCTGCCGCAGTCGCCCGTCCAGCTCCGGGTCGTCGCTGCCGGTGGCGGTGGCGGTGAGCGCGCTGCCGTCGGCGCGGATCATCCGCAGCTCGACGACGTTGTCGGCCGTGGTCCCCCAGACGACGGAGTGCGCACCGCAGGCGTTGTTGCCGATCATCCCGCCGATCGTGCAGCGGGAATGGGTGGACGGGTCGGGCGCGAAGGTCAGCCCGTGCACCGCCGCGGCCACGCGCAGGTCGTCGAGCACGACGCCCGGCTGCACCCGCGCGGTGCGGGCCTGCGGATCGATCTCCAGGATCCGGTCCATCCGCCGCGAGAAGTCCAGCACCACACCGGATCCGATGGCGTTGCCCGCCACCGAGGTCCCGCCGCCCCGCGCCGTGACCGCGACCCCGGCATCAGCCGCCGCCCGCACCACCAGGGCGACGTCGGCGTCGTCCTCCGGCTCGACGATCGCCAGCGGCACCCGCCGGTAGATGGACGCATCGGAGGCGTAGGCCGCGCGGGCGGTCCGGTCGGTCCGCACCTTCCCGGGCAACGCGGCGTCGAGTTCCCGCTGCAACGAGACGGTTCCCACCTGCGACAACACGACCTCCCGCAAAGCCCGCCGAAACCGGGACCTGATTTCCACTGAAACCCGCGATCGGAGTTCCACTGAAATCGTGGGCGAGGTGTGGAACCGGGTCCCCGGCAGGGACTCTAGATTCGCGTTCGGGGCTGGGGAACCCGAGCGTGCGGTGTGGACTGCCGCGGGTGACCGGAGCCTGCCGGCCACCCGCGGTGGGGTCACAGCTGCGGGGCGACCTGATCGGCGACGACGTCGAGGTGATCGAGGTCGGCGAGGTCGAGGACCTGCAGGTAGAGACGGGTGATGCCGGTGCGCTCGCGCCAGGAGCCGATCTTGTCGACGACCTCGTCCGGCGTGCCCGCCAGACCGTTGTCGCGCAGCTCGGCGACCTCGCGCCCGATGGATTCCGCGCGGCGGGCGAGCTCGCCCTCGTCCTTGCCGACGCACAGCACCATCGCCGCGGACCGCACGATCTCACCGCTGTCCCGGCCGATCACCTCGCAGGCGGCGTCGACGCGCTCGAACTGCGCGGCGGCGGTCTCGACGTCGACGAACGGCAGGTTGAACTCGTCGGCGAACCGGGCCGCCAGCGCCGGGGTGCGCTTCTTGCCCGCACCGCCGATCAGCACCGGCGGGCGCGGCCGCTGAGCGGGCTTGGGCAGCGCCGGGGAGTCGGTGAGCTGGTAGTGCTCGCCGTCGAAGGAGTACGTCTCACCGTCCGGCGTCTCCCACAGGCCGGTGATGATCTCCAGCTGCTCGGCGTAGCGGTCGAACCGCTCCTTCAGCGACGGGAACGGGATGCCGTAGGCGGTGTGCTCCTCCTCGTACCAGCCGCTGCCCAGACCGAACTCGACGCGACCGCCGGACATCTGGTCGACCTGCGCGACCGCGATCGCCAGCGGGCCGGGCAGCCGGAAGGTCCCGGCCGTCATGAGCGTGCCCAGCCGCAAGCGGCTGGTCTCGCGCGCGAGTCCGCCGAGAGTCACCCAGGCATCGGTCGGGCCGGGCTCGCCGGTGACGGACCCCATCTTCAGGTAGTGGTCGGAGCGGAAGAACGCGTCGTAGCCGGTGTCCTCGGCGTGCGTGGCGACGCGCAGCAGGTCGTCGTAGGAGGCGCCCTGCTGGGGTTCGGTGAAGATCCGCAACTGGAATTTCTCTGTCACGATCTCCGAGATTAGTTGCCCGAACCACCGGGCGCCGTGGCGGTCAGCCCACGCGGAGACCGTTGAGCACCCGCTCGATGCACACCGCGATGTCGGCGCGTTCCTGCATCGGCGAGGAGGACGCGGCGATCGCGGTCGCACCGGCCGACAGCGCGCCGAACATGATCCGCGCCAGCGCGTCGACCGGCAGCGCATCACCGATCTCGCCGGAGGCGATCAGGTTGGACACCACGGTGCGCAGCACGCCGAAGGTGTAGGCCTCCTCGGCGTCCCGCCAGCGGCGCCAGCCCATCACCGCGGGTCCGTCCTGCACGACGATGCGCTGGTAGGAGGGTTCCAAGCAGACCTCCAGGAACGCCCGCAGCCCGGACCGGGTGGCCTCCCACGGGTCGCCGGGATCCGAGACGACCTCCGATAGCCGCGCCACGACACCGGATTCCACCGCGCTGAAGGCGGCTTCGAACAGCGCCTGCTTGCCGCCGAAGTGGTGGTACAGCGCGCCCTTGGTGACCCGCGCCCGCTTGGCGATCTCCTCGAGCGGGGTCTGCGAGTAGCCGTGCTCGGTGAACAGGTCCACGGCCGAATCCACCAGCGCCTGCCTGGTGGCTTCGGAGTACTCGACGCGCCGCGGACGTGCTGTAGCCATGCTCACAAGCCTATGACATACCGACGGTACGACGCCGTGCTACCGCGATACAGCGACATACCAAGGGTATGTCGCTGCACCTCGGGTATCCCCGACCCCTGGAGAGCGCCATGAGCTGGAACGACTTCCACCAGAGGCAACAGGCGTTGGCCGAGGTACTCGACAGCGCTCGTCGAGACCTCACCGCGGCCTTCGACACCGTGCCGAGCCCCTTCCGCGACACCGACGAGCTGCTCACCGCGCTGCACCACAAGTGGATGCAGCAGCTGACCGGCCGCGTCGAAGTCGCGCTGATCGACACCGAGAACGGACCGCACGACGACCGCGTCAAGGCGGTCACCATGGCGTGGCGCCGCACAGCCGGTGCGAATCCGGGCCTGCGCGCCGCGCTGGACGTCCACTCCGCCAACCCCGCGCTGTCCGAGGCCACCGAGCGGGAGCACCGGCTGCTGGCCATCGCCGCCGGCCTCGCCGACGAGCACGAGCCGCCGCACGAGGTCGCTCGCGTCGGCCGCACGTTCGTCCAACTGCTGCGCGCGACCCCGATCACGAACCGCGAGGACCGACGGAGCCCGCTCCGCAAGCTCATCCCGAGCCTGTAGAGGCGAGCCCGAACTGTGCAGCATGCCCGGTTTCCGACCGGCGCTCGCAGCATTCCGCACAGCTTCCGAGCTCGAGGTGACAGCCATCACCACCTGCGAAAATCTTCCCAGCTCAGCCCGACTCCCTTGACCAACACCGGGGGTGGAGGGCGTAGCCTGGGCGCGTGACTGTGGCGCCTGAGGGTCGCAAGCTGCTGCGGTTGGAGGCCCGCAACAGCCAGACTCCGATCGAGAAGAAGCCGTCGTGGATCAAGACCCGCGCGCGGATGGGTCCCGAGTACAAGGAGCTCAAGGGACTCGTCAAGCGCGAGGGGTTGCACACCGTCTGCGAGGAGGCGGGTTGCCCGAACATCTTCGAGTGCTGGGAAGACCGCGAGGCCACCTTCCTCATCGGTGGTGACCAGTGCACCCGCCGCTGCGACTTCTGCCAGATCGACACCGGTAAGCCTGCCGCGCTGGACACCTCCGAACCGCGCAAGGTCGCCGAGTCGGTGCAGGCCATGGGCCTGCGCTACTCCACGGTCACCGGTGTCGCCCGAGACGACCTGGACGACGGCGGGGCCTGGCTGTACGCCGAGACCGTCCGCCAGATCCACGAGCTCAACCCGGGCACCGGCGTGGAGCTGCTCATCCCGGACTTCAACGCCGAGCCCGACCAGCTCGAAGAGGTCTTCGGCTCCCGGCCGGAGGTGCTCGCGCACAACCTGGAGACCGTGCCCAGCGTGTTCCGCCGGATCCGCCCCGGCTTCCGCTACGAGCGGTCGCTCGAGGTGATCACCAAGGCGCGCGACGCGGGCCTGGTCACCAAGTCGAACCTGATCCTCGGCATGGGCGAGACGCCCGACGAGGTCCGCCCCGCGCTGCAGGACCTGCGCGACGCGGGCTGCGACATCATCACGATCACCCAGTACCTGCGGCCGAGCCCGCGGCACCACCCGGTGGACCGCTGGGTGAAGCCGGAGGAGTTCGTCGAGCACACCCAGGCCGCCGAGGAGATCGGCTTCCCGGGCGTCATGGCCGGCCCGCTGGTCCGCTCCAGCTACCGAGCAGGCCGCCTGTTCGCCAAGGCCACCGTCCACCGAGGCATGCCCCTCCCGGACAACATGGCCCACCTCGCAGAAGCAGGCACAGCAGCACAAGAAGCCAGCAGCCTGCTCAACCGCTGAGAAGAAGAAGAGGGGGCGCTTCCGACAGGAAGCGCCCCTCTTTTTCGACAAAGGCCCACGTCACGCAACCGGCGAAGCCGGTTTCTCAGTACCCCACCCGAGCAACCGGCACCGCCGCGGGTTCTCAGACGTCTAGCCATACATCAGCCTCCGATCCCGGAGCCAGAAGGCGTCTGAGGTTCCGCTACCCGCACCGCCAGCACCACGACCACAGAGTCGTGTCAGTGGACGAGACCACCCCCGATCGCGACACATCTCGATCACGGCACGAGGGACGCAACTACAACCTCCCAAAAGAGAGCCGTATCCTGAGGAGCATGGCCAAGCAGGACAAGGCCGCTAAGAAAGAGGCGGCCAAACAGCGACGTCAGGCTTCGGTAGGCCGCGTCAAGCAGATCTTCGAGGCGTTCAAGATGCAGCGCCGGGAGGACAAGCTCCTCCTGCCGCTGATGCTCGGGGCGTTCCTCGGCGTGACCGTCGTGGTCTTCCTGCTGGGCATGATCTGGGGTCTGCACTGGGTGTTCCTGCCCGTGGGCCTCGCGTTCGGCCTGCTCGCGGCCGTGATCATCTTCGGCCGCCGGGTGCAGGCGACGGTGTTCCGCAAGGCGGAGGGGCAGCCCGGGGCTGCCGGTTGGGCGCTGGACAACCTGCGGGGACGCTGGGTCGTCTCCCAGGCGGTGGCCGGCACCCAGCAGCTCGACGCGGTGCACCGGATCATCGGTCGGCCGGGCATCGTGCTCGTCGGCGAAGGCTCGCCGGGCAGGGTCAAGAACCTGGTCTCGCAGGAGAAGAAGCGCGTGTCGCGCCTGGTCGGCGAGACCCCGATCTACGAGATGATCGTGGGCAACGAGGAGGGCCAGGTCCCGCTGCCGAAGTTGCAGCAGCGGATCATGAAGCTCCCGCGCAACATCGGCCCGGCCCAGATCGACAACATCGAGAACCGCCTGTCGGCTCTGGCCAGCCGCGGCAACGCGATGCCCAAGGGCCCGGTTCCGCAGGGCGCCAAGATGCGCAACGTGTCGCGCGCGATGCGCCGCGCCAAGTAACGCGAAGCGAACGAGAACGGGCCCGGGGAAGCTTCCCCGGGCCCGTTCTCGTTCGTCAGGTGTCAGCGGCGGAGGACGATGGTGCCGCTGATCCGGTCGTGCCACGAGCGGCCGTCGAAGTTCCAGATCACGGCCGGGATGATCAGGACGGTGAGCAGACCGCGCAGCACGGCGCGCAGCGGACCGACCATCTTGGGGGCGTCGACCCGAGCCACCCAGATCTTGGTCAGGGCCATGCCGGGGGTCGCGCCGAAGAACGACACCGGCACCACGGTGATGACCAGCCAGGTCAGCAGGCTCCAGTCGCCCGGGTAGGCCGGTGCGGTGAAGGCGGCGGTGATCAGCGCGGCGAGCACCAGGTCGACCACGAAGGCCAGCAGCCGCTTGCGCAGCGGCGCCGCCGATCCGGGCCCGGACTCGGGCAAGCCGAGCTTCTCGCCGCGGAACGCAGGCCGGTTCTCGCTGGCCTGTTCACGCGCCTGGTTCATTGCGCTCTTCGGGCCGTCCAGCCACGAGCCGAGGACGTTTCGCACGTCATCCAGGGTACGCACCGGCTCCACCAGGCCGCTCGGAGCATCGGCTTCCACCGCGATCTGTAACCGGCGTCACCCGTTCGGATGGCCGTTAACGCCCGCGAAACATTCAGGAGACGCCGGGGCAACACCGGTGACATACCGTCATTGACGAGCCGGCGGCGACCAGAACTACGTGGCACCGGTGAGCTGTACGACTGCGTGAAGGAGCCACCGAGCTTGTTCAAGAATCCAGACGAGGTCCTCCGCTTCATCGCCGATGAGGACGTGAAGTTCGTCGATGTCCGGTTCTGCGACCTGCCGGGCGTCATGCAGCACTTCACGGTGCCCGCCGGTGCGTTCGACGAGGACTCGTTCACCAACGGTCTCGCTTTCGACGGTTCGTCCGTGCGCGGCTTCCAGTCGATCCACGAATCGGACATGCTGCTGCTGCCGGACCCCTACACGGCGCGCGTGGACCCGTTCCGCACCGAGAAGACGCTGATCCTGAACTTCTTCGTGCACGACCCGTTCACGTTGGAGCCCTACAGCCGCGACCCGCGCAACATCGCGCGCAAGGCGGAGCAGTACCTGACCGAGTCCGGCGTGGCCGACACCGCGTTCTTCGGTGCTGAGGCCGAGTTCTACATCTTCGACTCGGTCAAGTTCGGGGAAGCTCCGAACAAGACCTTCGCCGAGGTCGACTCCATCGAGGGCTGGTGGAACACCGGCCGCGACGAGGAGGGCGGCAACCGGGGGTACAAGACCCGGATGAAGGGCGGCTACTTCCCCGTCTCGCCGTACGACCACTTCGCCGACCTGCGCGACAAGATGGTCGTGCAGCTGCAGGGCTCGGGCTTCGAGATCGAGCGCGCCCACCACGAGGTCGGCACCGGTGGCCAGGCCGAGATCAACTACAAGTTCAACACGCTGCTGCACGCGGCGGACGACTTGCAGCTGTTCAAGTACGTCATCAAGAACACTGCGTGGGAGGCCGGCAAGACCGTGACCTTCATGCCGAAGCCGCTGTTCGAGGACAACGGTTCGGGCATGCACAGCCACATGTCGCTGTGGAAGGACGGCAGCCCGCTGTTCTACGACGAGGCCGGTTACGCGGGCCTGTCGGACATGGCGCGCCACTACATCGGCGGCATCCTGCACCACGCCCCGAAGCTGCTGGCCTTCACCAACCCGTCGGTGAACTCCTACCACCGCCTGGTGCCCGGCTTCGAGGCTCCGGTGAACCTGGTGTACTCGCAGCGGAACCGCTCCGCCTGCATGCGCATCCCGATCACCGGCTCGAACCCGAAGGCCAAGCGCGTCGAGTTCCGCTGCCCGGACCCGTCCGGCAACCCGTACCTGGCGTTCGCCGCGATGATGATGGCCGGTCTGGACGGCATCAAGAACAAGATCGAGCCGGCCGAGCCGATCGACAAGGACCTCTACGAGCTCCCGCCGGAAGAGGCCAAGAACGTGCCGACCGTCCCGAGCTCGCTGGCCGAGGCGATCGACAACCTGGAAGCCGACCACGACTTCCTGCTCGAGGGCGGCGTCTTCACCCCGGACCTGATCGAGACCTGGATCCGGTTGAAGCGCGAGGAGGAGATCGACCCGATCCGCCTCCGCCCGCACCCGCACGAGTTCTCGCTGTACTTCGACGTGTGAGTCGATGACCAGCTGCAAGCGGCCCCGCCGGTCCCCGGACCGGCGGGGCCGCTTCATCTCCGGGGTCACCCGGGGAGATGCGAACGGCTATTAGCACTGGGTGATCAACATCAGCGATAGTCGTCGATGTCGATCAGATCCCCTGCCAGGGAGGCAGCGGGGTACCCGTGGCACCGGGCCGGAAGCGCAGGAGGGAGCCCGCGTAGGGATCGGCGTTGAAGGCCGGTTCGTCGTAGCCGAAGCAGGCCGAGGTCACGTAGAGCTCCTCCAGGCGGGAACCGCCGAAGGCCAGGCCGCTGACGCGCCTCGTCGGCGCCCACAAGATCGTCTCCAGGTCGCCGGAAGGCGCGTAGCGATGTATCCGGCCCGTCCAGTGCATCGCCACCCACACGCACCCCTCCGAGTCGACCGCCAGCCCCTCCGGACTGCCATCGGACTCCGCGCACACCACCCACTTGCGACCGGCGTACGCGCGGGCGCGCTGCGCGTCGTAGTCGTAGATCCAGATGGTGCGCACGTCCACCACGTACATGCGAGTCCCGTCCGGGCTCCACGCCACACCGCCCGGCCCGGTCAGCCCGTCGATCAGCAACCGCGCCCGGTTGCTCTCCAGGACGTAGCAACCGCTGGCCCGCAGGTCCGAGGCGTGCGTCCGGGTGCAGGCCACGAACCGGCCCGCCGGATCGCAGCCGCCGATGCTCATCCGGTCCCCGTTGCGCACCTGCACCACCGGTTCCAGCCCGGAACGGCCGAGGTGAACCCGGGCGAACCCGCCGTTGGCCGCGGCGATGAGCTGCCCCTGCCGCGTGGCCCCCAGCGCGGTGACCTTGCCCGGCAGCACCCGGACCTCGTCGACGCCGGTATCGCGGTAGAAGGTGTGCAATTCCCTGCGCAGCAGATCCACCCAATACACGCAATTCTGGGCGGACATCCACAGCGGGGCGCTTCCACATAAGGCCTGTCGGTCGACGAGCAGCTCGAAGTCCTCGGACATTTTCCAGTCCCCTTATCCCAGACCGCGGTGCATTGATCAGGTTAGGGATCGATTCACCCCCGAAGCGACCGCCGACCGGCGGGTTTCGGCGTTCGCCTGGTCTAACCCGATTCGAGGGCGAAACGGACGCGAGCACCATCGCGACCGTTGTCATCGCAGATCACGGGGATGCCATCGATTTCGCCATCACCGCCGGAGGACGCCGAGGCCCGTGCACCGACGGAATTCGATCGACCCCGTGCTTTTCTCCGGTGAGGTGATCGCGTGAGCCTCTGTTCGTCCGGTGAACGAAACGGTTTCGAAGAATTCGGCCCGGAACCGGTGGGCGAGCCAGTTGCCGATCAACCGGGAGGAGCCTGGGTCACGCCTCGTAGAAGATCCTCTCCACGACCGTTCTGGCGTGGCGGGTGACCCGGAGGTAGTCGTCGACGACCTCACCGGTGTCGACCTCCGCCGAATAGCCCAGGGCGGCCGCCACCGCGAGCCGTTCCTGCACGTGCTTGGGCAGCTGATCGCCCGGCTTGCCGCGGACCAGCATGACCGCGTTGCGGAAGCGGGTCACCAGCATCCACGCGTCGATGAGGTCCTGCGCGTCGGACTCGCTGAGCAGTCCGGCCTCGGCCGCCGCGCGCAGACCGTCCAGCGTCGAGGTCGTGCGCAGCTGCGGTGTCTCGTGAGCGTGCTGGAGCTGCAGCAGCTGCACCGTCCACTCGACGTCGGCCAGCCCTCCCCGGCCGAGCTTGGTGTGCGTCGCCGGGTCCGCACCTCGCGGCAGGCGCTCGGCGTCCACGCGAGCCTTGATCCGCCGGATCTCGCGCACCTTGGTCTCGTCGAGACCGCCCTCGGGGTAGCGGATGGGGTCGATGGCACGGCAGAACCGCTCCCCCAGGTCCGGGTCACCGGCCACCGCGCGGGCCCGCAGCAGCGCCTGGAACTGCCACGCCTCGCCCCACCGCTGGTAGTAGGAGAGGTAGGAGTCCAGCGTGCGCACCAGAGGCCCCTGCTTGCCCTCCGGCCGCAGGTCGATGTCGACCTCCAGCGGCGGGTCCTGGCTCGGTGCGCCCAGCAACGTGCGCACCCGCTCCACCACCGTGCCCGCGAACTTCAACGCCGTCGCCTCATCGGCCTGACCGATCGGCTCGCACACGAACAGGACGTCGGCGTCCGAGCCGTAACCGAGCTCCGCGCCGCCGAGCCTGCCCATCCCGATCACCGCGATCCTCGCCGGGATCTCGCCGTCCCACCGCGACGCGGTGTCCCGGACCGACACGTCCAGCGCCGACTCCAGCACCGCGACCCAGATGTTCGACAACCCCCGGCACACCGCGTCGAGCTCCACCAACCCCAGCAGATCCGCGCACGCGATGCGCAGCAGCTCGTGCCTGCGCAGCGAACGCGCAGCGGCCGCCGCCCGCTGCGGGTCCGCGTAACGACCGACCGTGCTGCGCAGCGAGATCGCCGCCTCGTGCGAACCGCGTTCCGCCAGCGCCGGGGTGTCGGCCAGCAGCCGCAGCACCTCAGGAGCGCGGATCAGCAGCTCCGGCACCAGCTTCGAGGTGCCCAGCAGCTGAGCGAGCCGCTCGGCCACCACTCCCTCGTCCCGCAACAGCCGCAGGTACCAGGGGGTTTCGGCGAGCGCCTCGGAAACCTTGCGGTAGGCGAGCAGACCACCATCGGGATCCGGGGTGTTGCCCAACAGGTCCAGCAGCACCGGAAGCAGCGCGCCCTGGATGCTCGCCCGACGCGACACACCCGAGGTCAGCGCACCGATGTGCCGCAACGCCCCCTGCGGCGAGGTGTAGCCCAGCGCGGCGAGCCGTTCGGCGGCCGCCGAGGTCGTCAACCGCATCGCCTCGGTCGGCACCTTCGCCACCGCCTCCAGCAGCGGGCGGTAGAACAGCTTCTCGTGCAGTCGCCGGACCCGCTTGGCGTGCCTGCGGAATTCGGCCACCAGCGCCTGCGCGGCCGTGTTGCGGCCGCTGGACCGGAACCCGGCCGCTCGCCCCAGCACGCCCAGCGCATCCGCGTCGTCGAACTCCGGGAACAGGTGGGTGCGCCGCAGCTGGCGCAGCTGCAGCCGATGCTCGACGGTCCGCAGGAACCGGTAGGAGTCGATCAGATCGGCGGCGTCGGCCCTGGCCACGTAACCGCCGTCGCCCAGCGCCCGCAGCGCCTCCAAAGTGGACGACGAGCGCAACGATTCGTCGCTGCGGCCGTGCACCATCTGCAGCAGCTGCACCGCGAACTCCACGTCGCGCAGACCGCCGCGCCCCAGCTTCAGCTCCCGCTCCGCCAGGTCCAACGGCACGTGGGCCTCGACCCGCCTGCGCATCGAGCGCACGTCGGCCACGAAGTCATCGCGCTCGGCGGCCGTCCACACCATCGGCCGCACCGCCTGGAGATAGCGCAGCCCCAGCTCCGCATCGCCGGCGACCGGCCGCGCCTTCAGCAGCGCCTGGAACTCCCAGGTCCTGGCCCAGCGCCGGTAGTAGCTGAGATGCCCGTCGAGGGTGCGGACCAACGCGCCGGCCTTGCCCTCCGGGCGGAGGTTCGCGTCGATCTCGAAGAACGCCGGGCCGACGGTGCGCATCATCAGGCTCGCCAAGCGAGTTCCAGTCGCGACATCGGCTTCGCTGTCGGCGACGAACACGACGTCGACATCGCTGACGTAGTTCAGCTCGCGGCCGCCGCACTTGCCCATAGCGATGACCGACAGCCGGGGCATCTCGTCGATCCCGGCCTCGGCCACCGCCACCGCGAGCGCCGCCTTGAGCGCCGCGACCGCCAGGTCCGAGAGCATGTCCGCGACCTCGTCGTAGGACAGCCCCGCGAGACCGGGTTCGGCGATGTTGCCCAGGTCGCGAGCGGCGACGTCCAGCAGCAGCGCACGGTAGGTCGCGCGCAGCTCGCGAACCGCCTCCTGACCTTGGAGCTTGGCGACGGGTCCCCCCGCGGTCCCCGGTTCCCCGTCGCCTTCAGCCCCCACAGCGGCCAGCAGCGCGGCGGTCCACTCGTCGACCGTCTCCGGCGGAGTCGCGTCCGAGGTCAGCCGAACCCAGTCACCCGGGTGAGCCGCGAGGTGATCCGCGAACGCCGTGGACTCCCCCAGCACGCTGAACAGCCGTCCCCGAAGACCCACGTCCTGCAGCAGCGCCGCGGCCAGCGCGTCCCACTCCCCCGGCGACGATTCCCGCATCCGCTCCAGCGAGTGCAACGCCAGATCCGGATCGGGGGTGCGCGACAACGCGGCCAGAATCGGTTCGGCCTCACCAGGACCGCGCGCCGACCACCACCCGGCACGCCTCAACTGGTCCTCGGCTCGTTCGGCGTCGCTGAACCCGTACCGGGCCGTCGACGGGACCGAACCAGACCTGGACGAGTTGCTGTTGGCCATATCCGAACCGTAGTCCGCAGCGGGCCCCTGTGTGGAGCCGCCTGCTCGAGGTCACGCGAGAGGGAGGAACCTGCTCGCCTTCCGCTCTTCCGGCGGCGTGCCGACGATGCGAACGAACCGCTCTGCGACGGGCTGCCAGGTTTCGGCGAGATCGGCGTGGAACTCGGCGAGGTGTTCAGGATCGAGCTGGCCGGCACGCGCGGTGGCCGCCATCTCCGGCGAGTTCCGAGCCCATTCCAGAACGACTTCCGGCGTGGTCTCGATGTGGAACTGCAAGCCGTAAGCGCAGTCGCCGAGGCGGAACGCCTGGTTGTCGCACTTCGGCGAGGAGGCCAGCAGCTGCGCCGACGGCGGCAGGCTGAACTCGTCGTTGTGGAACTGCACGACGTCCGGCGTCAGCGGAAGCGGACCGAGCAGCGGATCCTCGGCGGCCACGTCGCGCTTGGCGACGAGAAGAGTCCCAACCTCCGGGCCGTTCCGGATCGGCCGCACCTGTCCACCGGTCGCCGCGGCCAGCAGCTGCGCACCGAGACAGATCGCGAGCACCGGCATCCCCTTGGCCGCCGCACGGCTGAGCATCAGGCGGACGTCCGACAGCCACGGGTGATCGATGTCGTCGTAGGCGCCCATCTCCCCGCCGAGCACGACGAGCGCGTCGTACTCCTCGAGGTTGGGGAGGGATCGTTCCGCAGGCTGAACGACGTCCAGCTCGGCGCCGGCCTCCCTCAACCAGTCACCGAGACGCCCCAGGGGGTCAACAGACGACGGTTGCACGACCAAGATCCGAACACCGCTCATGGCACCGAGGTTACGGGCGGCGGGTCCACTTCCTCAACAACGAACTCCCACCGAACTCGGTGTTCGTGGGCCGGGGGACGATGAATTGCGGGATCGCGCGGGTTTTCCGGGCATGAAAAATGGGGTGGGCAGAAGAATTTCTTCTCCTGCCCACCCCATCTAAGGATTGTGTCGGCGGTGTCTTACTCTCCCACACCCTAGCGAGTGCAGTACCATCAGCGCTGGGGAGCTTAGCTACCGGGTTCGGAATGGGACCGGGCGGACCCTCCCCGCCATCGCCACCGACA
>NZ_SMLA01000059.1:0-38273 GCF_004349225.1 Saccharopolyspora karakumensis | reverse complement strand
GCATCACTGGTCAGGGGCATAAAAGAACACTAACCAAAACAGTCCACTGTTGAGTTCTCAAAGAACACACCCACACCATCGCCACAACCCCATTCAGGGCCATGAACTCCGGGGAGTCATTTCCTCGGTGATTCCCGCTCTCGCGGTGTTTCCCACTCTAGACCATCCTGATTTCCTCGGTCAAACCGGGGGGCCTCATTCTCGTCCGTCGCCATTCCGTGACCTGCAAGCAAGTCCCGCACCCGGCAACTCAAGCGAAACAACCGCTCAATCGGTATTCACATTATCAAAAGATCTTACCCGTTTTTCTCGGGCCCCACCACACTAACACCCTAAGGTTTAAGCGAGGTTCTCGGGGCCCCGTCAGGCCCGGCCCGGTTTTTCCCGGCCCGTGTCGCTCTGACTTGGAATACTTTACGCACCCCGAAAAACCCCGTGAACACCACCCCCCCTTCAAGGGTGAAACCCCAGGTCAGAGGCCAAGTTCGAGGTCGAAGAGGGCCTGGAGCTCCATGACCGTGGATTCGACGTCGGAGTGGTGGATCCCGACCATTCCCGCAGCCACCGCGCCATCGACATTGCGGCGGAGGTCGTCGACGAACACGCACTCCCCCGGTTCGAGTCCGAGGCGGTGCGCCGCGAGCCGGTAGATCCCGGCATCGGGTTTGGCGAATCCGACGACTCCGGAGAGGACGACCGCGTCGAATGCGTCCGGCGATGCCGGATCCGCGAGCCGGTCGGCGTTGGAGACGACGGCGGTGCGCACCCCGGCGCCGCGCACCGCTCTCGCGACGGCGTCCATCCCCGGTTCGTCGAGCACCCCGGCGTAGTCGAGCAGCAGTCCTCGCAGATCCACGTGAAGCACCGTAGGCCACACGATCGAGTGGTACTGGCTGAAAAGTGACCGAAACAGAAGGTCTTACGCCTCTTCCACGTCGAAGGCGACATCAACGACGTGGGAGGAACCATGACCGCAGTCCGGACCAGAACCGCTCTTGTGCCCCGCACCGATCCACCGCTGCCGACCGTCCCCGACGCCGCTCAGCGCACGGCGGTATCGGTGGCCTCGGTGATCGGCAGGCAGGTCTTCGACGTGCTGGCCGGGCGCTCGGGTGCGAGGAGCGTGCGCGACCACCTGACCGCCACGGTGTTCGGCAACCTCCTCGGCCTGCGGCTGCGGGGAGCGCACCAGCCGGAGTACCGACTGCGCTCGGTGCACGCCTGCGCGATCGGCGACTCGGCGGTGGAGGCGTGCCTGGTAGTGGGCGCGCACCGGGTCCACGCGCTGGCGCTGCGGCTCGAACGACGGGCGGAGCGCTGGGTGTGCACCCGGCTGTCCCCGATCGAGCGGACCGCGATCTAGGAGAGCGGGACTTCCCAGGTGACCGTCGTACCGCTGTCCGGCGAGGAGGTGAGGGTGCAGCGGCCGCCGGCGGCGGCGGCGCGTTCTTCGAGGTTGCGGAGTCCGCGCTTGCTCACGTCGCGCGGGATGCCGCAGCCGTCGTCGACGACCTGCAAGCGCAGTCCGGGCTCGGACCGGCGGACCCGGACCAGGACGGTGCGGGCACCGGAGTGGCGGACGACGTTCGACAGCGCCTCGCGCAGCGCGGCGCGTGCGTGATCGGCCACCGGGACCGGGACGTCGGTGAGGTCGCCGTCGATCTCCAGCTTCGGCGGCCGTCCGAGGAGCTCGCCGGCGATCTGCACCTCGGAGCGGATCGAGTCGTCGAGCGCGGGTGCCTGGGTGGGCGTCTCCGGGTCGGCCGAGCGCAGCGTGCGGGCCGTGGCCCGGACTTCGGCGATGGCCTGGTCGATCTGCTCGACGGTCTCGGCCAGCCGGTCGGCGTCGGCGGTGTCGAGGCTGCCCGCGACCCGTCGTTGCAGCACGTCCAGCTGCACGCCGGCGGCGTAGAGGCGCTGCACGATCACGTCGTGCAGGTCGCGGGCGATGCGTTCGCGCTCCTGGTAGACGGCGATCCGCTGGCGGGCGGTGGAGCCTTCGGCGAGCACGAGCGCGAGCCCGGCCTGCGCGGCGAAGGAGGTGAGCACGTCGACGGCGACGCGGTTGAAGGTCGAGGCGCCGCGCCGCCGGTAGACGGCGAGCGCGCCGAGACGTCGTTCCCGGGTGCCGAAGGGAGCGACGGCGAACGGGCCGTAGACCCGCAGCGACGCGGGCACGTACGGCGCGGTCAGCGGGTCGTCGATCAGGTCGTCGACGACCACGGGAACGCCGCTGCGCGCGACGCGGGCGGCCGCGGAACGGGAGGACAGCACGGTGCCGACGGGGTCGGCGAGCGGACCGGTCGCGCTCGGCGCGCCGTAGGCGGCTTCGACGGTGAGCCTGCCGTCGTCGGAGCGGACGGTCACCACGCCGAGGTCCGCTTCGGCGAGTTCCGCAGCGCGGCGGACCACCAGCGGCAGCACGGTCTCGGGGTCTTCCGCGGACAGCGCCACTCTGGTGATCTCGGTGGACGCGGTGAGCATCCGTCTGGCGAGAGTGGAATCCATGACGCTTTCGAGGCTATAGCGCCCGTGCACGCGATGAAGGGAGTCGCGACTGCGGTTCATGACACATCCGCCGTGGTCACGGCTGAGACGGTCCCGCCGTCGACCCGCAGAACGAGGTCGGCGCCCGCCGTCTCGGTGATCCGGTGCGTCACGTGCACGACGGTCCGGCCCCGCAGGTCGGTGCGCAGCCGGGTCAGCAGCGCGTCGGCCGTCTCGGCGTCGAGGTGCGCGGTGGGTTCGTCGAGCAGCACCAGGTCGGCGTCGGCGAGCAGGGCGCGGGCCAGCGCGAGTCGCTGGGCTTCACCGCCGGAGAGCTCGGTTCCGCCGGTGCCGACCGGTGTGTCCAGGTCCCAACCGGTCAGCGCGGCGGCGGCGAGCGCTTCGGCGAGTTCGGCGTCGGACGCACGTGGGGCGGCGAGCCGCAGGTTCTCGCGGATGGTGGTGGTCACCAGCTGCGGGTCCTGCGGGCACCAGGCGACGCGCTCGGGCACCCGGGCCAGGCCGCGCGAGGCGGGCAGGAAGCCGAGCAGCAGCGCGAGCAGGGTCGACTTGCCCGCACCGGACGGTCCGACGACGGCCACGTGCGATCCCGCGGGCACGTCGAGGTCGACCCCGGTGAGCACCGGTTCGCCGTCGGGCCAGGAGATGTCGGCGTCGACCAGCTCGATCTCGCCGCCGGTGCGCGCCGGCGGCGCCTGCGCGTCCTCGGCGGTGAGGAGCGGTGCGATCCGGTCGTGGGCGATGCGCATCGACCGCCACTGCTGGGCGGCGGGCGGCAGCAGCGCGATGGCTTCGGCCGCAGCCAGCGGGACGAGCCCGAGCAGCGGGGCGAGTTCGGGGGCCAGGCGTCCTTCGGCGACCGCGACGGCCGCGAGGTGGGCGCTGCCGAGCACCGCGGCGCCGATCAGCAGCGTGTGCACGGCGGTGGCGGCACCGGTTCCGAACGCGGCGCGGCGCGCGCGTGCGGCCAACCGCGTGTCCGCGGCGGCGAGTTCGGCTCGGCGGCCGGTGTGCGCGCCGAAGGCGAGCAGCTCGGCGGCCCCGTCGAGCAGCGCCAGCACCCGTGCGGCCACGACGCGACGGCCTTCGGCGACCGCGTCGCTGGCGCGGCGTTCGGCGATCACCGCTGCGGCGGGGGTGGCCACGCTCGCCACGGCCAGCGCGGCGGCGAGCACGAGACCGGCTTCAGGCAGCACCAGCGCCTGCACGACGACAGCGGCGACGAGCACCGCGAACGCGATCAGGGGTGGCAGCAGGACGCGCGGGATCAGGTCGCGGACCTTGTCGACGTCGTCGACGAGCCGCGCCACACCCTCGCCGCGGCGGAGTCCGGCGGTGCGGACCGGTCCGAGGCGGACCAGCCCGGACCACAGGCGTACCCGCAGGTCACCGGCGGTCCGGAAGGCGGCGTCATGGGTCACGAGTCGTTCGACGTAGCGCAGCGCGGCGCGCGAGAGCGCGAAGGTCCGGACACCGACGACCGCGACGGACAGCGTCAGGATCGGAGGTTGCTGGGAGGCGCGAGCGATCAGCCATGCGGACACGGCGGTGAGCGCGAGTCCGGACAGCAGCGACAGCGCACCGAGCCCCGCGCCGGCCAGCATCCGGGGGCTGATCAGGTCGCGCAGCCGTCCACGGCCGGTCGCCGCTTCCTCGGCCTGCGCTTCGACGGCCGGAGCGGAGATCTCGACCTCGGCGCCTTCACCGGTCGGGCGGTGGCTGGCCAGGACGACGGTCGCGCCCGATGCCGCGGCGCGTTCGATCGCCGCGTCGACGTGCCGCGCGCTGGCCGCGTCCAGGTGCGCGGTCGGTTCGTCGAGCAGCAGGAACGTCGCCGAGCCGCGCAGCCGCAGCAGCGCGCGGGCGACGGCGACGCGCTGCCGCTCGCCGGCCGACAGCTCGTCGATGCGCCGATCCCGCAGGTGGCCGGCCGACGCCTCGGCCAGCGCCTCGTCGACGTGCTCCGCCAGGTCCGGCTGATCGGCGGTGGCCACCAGCAGCTCGTCGCGGACGGTTCCCCCGGTGAAGGTCGGGTGCTGCGGGACCCAGGCGACCCGCCGACGCCACTCCGCGACGTCGGGCGTGGCTCCGCCGCAGGTCACCGTGCCGGAGTCGGGGCGGGTGAAGCCGAGGAGCACCGACAGGGCGGTGGACTTCCCGCTGCCGCTGGGGCCGACGTCGCCGAAGGCGAGTCGCACGACGGATCCGGGGCGCGCGGTGAAGCTCAGCCCGTCCGGCACGAAGGCGTCGCGGCGTCGCACGCGCAGTCCGGACACCCGCAGCACGCCGGGGTCGTCGTCCGGGGAGCCGGTGATCGCGAAGCCGGTCTCCTCGGGAGCGGACACGATCTCGTCCACCCGCCGGACGGCCTCCACACCGTCCTCGCTGGCGTGGTGCGCGGCACCGACCGCGCGCAGCGGCAGGTAGCACTCCGGGGCCAGGACCAGCACCAACAGCCCGGTCGTCAGGTCGAGGTCGCCGGCGACGAGCCGCAGTCCGATGCCGACGGCGACCATCGCCACCGACAGCGACGAGAACAGCTCCAGCACCAGCGCGGACAGGAACGCGATCCGCAGCGTGGCGACGGTGCTGCGGCGGTGCTCCTCGCTGACCCGGCGCACGACCTCGCGCTGCGCCCGCGCGCGGCCGAAGGCGGTGAGCACCGGCAGCGCGCGGATCAGTTCCAGCAGGCGCGCGGACAGCCGGTGCTCGGAATCGGTCGCGCGGGCGATGCGCTGCTCGGTGAAGCGGCCGACGAGCCAGGCGAACAGCGGGATGAGCGGCACGGTCAGGACCACGACCAGCGCCGACACCCAGTCCGACCAGAGGATCCAGGCGCCGACCAGCGGCGGCACGATCGCGGCGGTGACCAGCGCGGGCAAGTACTTGGTGAAGTAGGCGTCGAGCGCATCGAGACCGCGGGTGGCCAGCGCGGTCAGCTCGGCGGGACCGCGCCTGCCGATCCACTCGGGACCGCGCCGCAGGGCGGAGTCCAGCAGCAGGGCGCGCAGCTCCTCCTTGGCCCCGGCGGCGGCGCGGGCGGACACCGATTCGGTCGCCCAGCTCAGCGCGGCGCGGGCGATCACGGCGACGGCCAGGACCACCAGCCGGTCGCCGATCTCGGCTGCGGGCACGCCGCGCACGACGACGTCGGCGAGCGCGCTGCCGATCGCCCACGCCTGCGCGATGAGCGCGATCGCGTTGCCCGCGGCGAGCAGGCCCGCGACGACCAGGGCGCGCCGGGTCGCCCCGGACAGCCGGGGCAGCGCGCCGAGCGGCCCGGTCACGGCGCGTGCACCGGCGGGATGTGCTTGGTGCCGATGCGCTTGCGGAACACCCAGTAGGTCCAGCCCTGGTAGATCATCACGGCCGGGGTTCCGAACGCGGCGACCCACGTCATGATCATCAGCGGGTAGTCGCTGGCGGCGGTGTCCTCGATCGACAGCGAGAACGCCGGGTCCACGGTGGACGGGATGACGTTCGGCCACAGCGATCCGAACAGGGTCACCACGACGCCGGTCAGCGCGACGGCCTGCAGGAAGAAGGCCTGCCCCTCGCGATCGGCGGCGACCCTGGCGACCCCGAGCAGTCCGGCGACCAGCGCGATGACCAGCGGGACCCAGGTCCAGGCCGAGCCCCCGCGGAACTGGGCGAGCAGCACCAGCGCGACCACCGGCAGCAGCAGCGGCACGCCCGCGCGCAGCGCGAACCGCCGGGCGCGCAGCCGGATCTCGCCCTCGGTCTTCAGCGCCAGGAACACCGCGCCGTGCAGCATCGAGAAGGTGACCACGGCGATCGCCCCGACGACGCTGGGCAGGGTGAAGATCGTCCACCAGCCGCCGACCCGGTCACCGTTGGCATCCAGCGGCAGGCCGAAGACGTTGGCCGACAGGACCAGTCCGACCATCGCCGGTGCGATCCAGGACGCCAGCACGATCACGGTGTCCCAGGTGCGGCGCCAGCGATCGGTGTCGACCTTGCCGCGGTACTCGAAGGCGACCCCGCGGCCGATGAGCGCGAGCAGCAGCAACAGCAGCGGCAGGTAGGCGGTGGAGAACAGCGAGGCGTACCACCCGGGGAAGGCGGCGAAGGTGGCGCCACCGGCCACGATCAGCCAGACCTCGTTGCCGTCCCAGACCGGGCCGATGGTGTTGATCATGACTCTGCGGCGGGTGTTGCCGTGCTCGCTGCGCCGGGGGCCGAAGATCGGCAGCAGCATGCCGACGCCGAAGTCGAAGCCCTCGAGGAACAGGTATCCCAGCCACAGCAGGGCGATCACGAGGAACCAGAAGGTGGGCAGATCCATCTCGGCCTCTCAGTACGCGAAGGACAGGGCTTCGTCGGAGTCGGACTCGCCCGGTTCCTTCTCCGGTGGCATCACGGCCGCGAAGCCTCCTCGGGCGAAGCGGATCATCAGGAAGACCTCCACGACCAGCAGCACCCCGTACAGCGCGGTCAGGCTGATCACCGAGGTCAGCATCTCGCCGGGAGTGACGCCGGAGGACACGGCCGAAGCGGTGTACATGAAGACTCCGTCCACACCGGACGGGTTCGGGTTGGGCGCGACCACGAACGGCTGGCGTCCCATCTCGGTGAACACCCAGCCCGAGATGTTGCCGACGAACGGTGCTCCGATGCCCAGCAGCGCCAGCGGCGCCCACAGCTTGCCCTGGGGGAAGCGCTGCTTGCGGGTCAGCCACAGCACGACCAGGCCGCCGAGCGCGGCCAGCCCGCCGAAGCCGATCATGAACCGGAATCCCCAGTAGGTCACCGGCAGCAGCGGCTGGTAGTCGATCGGCTGGCCGGCGAACTGCCCCAGCCTCGGGTCGTTCGGGTAGTGCGTGCCGTACTCGGCCTGGTACCTGGGGATCAGCTCGTTGACCCCGTCGACCTCGCTGGTGAAGTCACCTTCGGCGAGGTAGGACAGGATGTAGGGCACGGTCAGGCTCTTGACGTCCTCGCAGTTGGGGCTCCTGACGTCGCCGATCGCGAAGATCGAGAAGCTGGCCGGGGCTTCGCTGTGGCACAGCGCTTCCGCCGAGGCCATCTTCATCGGCTGCTGGTCGAACATCAGCTTGCCCTGGACGTCGCCGCTGATGGCCAGGCCGGTGAAGGCGACGACGGCCACCCAGGCGCCGAGCCGCATCGACCCGTGCCAGGTCCGCCGGTCCTCCTCGTCGACGGGTTCCCCGGTCTTGTCGGCTTGCTTGCGCTGCCGGACGATCTGCCAGGCCGCGATGCCGATGAGGAATCCGCCCGCGACGGCGAAGCAGCCGAAGATCGTGTGCGGGAACGCGGCGAGCACCGTCGAGTTGGTCAGCACCGCCCAGATCGAGATCAACTCCGGCTTGCCCTCGACCATGCGCACGCCGACCGGGTGCTGCATCCACGAGTTGGCGGCCAGGATGAAGTACGCCGACAGCACGGTGGCCAGCGAGAACGCCCAGGCGCACGCCAGGTGCACGCCCTTGGACAGCCGGTCCCAGCCGAAGATCCAGAGCCCGAGGAAGGTCGACTCGACGAAGAACGCGAGCAGGCCCTCCATCGCCAGCGGCGCGCCGAAGACGTCACCGACGAAGCGGGAGTAGGCGCTCCAGGCCATGCCGAACTGGAACTCCTGCACGATGCCGGTGACCACGCCCATGGCGAAGTTGATGAGCATCAACTTGCCCCAGAACTTGGTCATCTTCAGGTATCGGCGGTTCCCGGTCCGGTACCAGGCCGTCTGCATTCCGGCGACCAAGATCGCCAGTCCGATGGTCAGCGGCACCATCAGGAAGTGGTAGACGGTCGTGATCCCGAACTGCCAGCGCGCGATGTCGAGCAGATCCACAACACCACACTGCCGTCAGCGCGCCTGCGCGCGCAGAGGCAAGGGCCCCCAAATCGACCGGTCGAGCGTCCTGGTCTCAGCGGGACCAAGGTCCCCCTCCACGCAGCGCGACCTCGTCCACCCGCCCGGAACGACCTACCCAAACGATCAGGTGGGCTGCGCGACGCGGACCGTCACCGCAGGGCTTCCGCCACGCACTCGGCCGTCTCGACGACCATCGGTCCGATCTCGTCGGCCGCGATCGGCTGCAGCGCCACGACCCCGACGCTGGCGCGCAGCCCCGGGACCCCGCGCACCGGCGCGGCCACGCCGAACGCGCCCTGCTGCAGGTCACCGCTGCTGGAGATCCACCGCGGAGACCCCACCGGCAGGTCCACCGCCTGCCCGGCGGCACCGCGCTGGACGGGATGACGCGTGCCCACCCGGTAGGACACGTGGTAGCTGGTCCAGGACGGTTCCACGACCGCCACCGCCTGCGCCTCACTGCCGTCGGCGACGGTCAGGTGCGCGGTGGCGCCCACCTTCTCCGCCAGCCCGCGCAGCGCGGGCGTGCAGGCGACCCGCAGCTGCGGCAGTACCCGTCCCGCCAGCCACAGCACGCCCAGGCCCAGCCGGACCCGAGATCCTTCGCGACGCACCAGCCCGCGGCTGTGCAGCGGTCCGAGCAGCCGGTACACCGCGGCGCGGCTCACGCCGATGCGGGCGGCCAGGTCGCTGATCGTGGGCGCTTCGCTCTCCGCGTCGGCCACCGCCTGCAGCAGGCTCAGCCCCCGCTCGAGCGTCAGCGAGCTCTCCTTGGTGCCCGCGGGCACCTCGGGTTGCAGGCGCGGGGCGGCGTGCGCCGGATCCGGTATGGCCATCGCGTCACCTCCGAGCCGCCGCGAGCACCGTGCCGGTCACCTCGCCGAGCCCGACGACCGAACCGCCGGGGCCCGGCGCGCTGCCACTCAGTGTCACCCGGTCGCCGTCCTGGAGGAAGGTCCGCTGCTCGCCGTCGGAGAGCGTGATCGGGTCCGATCCGCCCCAGGTCAGCTCCAGCAGGCACCCGCGCTGGTCCCGTTCGGGCCCGGACACGGTGCCGGAGGCGAACAGGTCGCCCGGCCGGGCCGGTGCCCCGCCGACGGTCATGTGCGCCAGCTGCTGGGCGGGCGACCAGTACATGTCGGCGAACCTCGGCTGCGACAGCAACGTCTCGTTGCAGCGCACCTCCAGCCGCAGGTCGAGACCCCACGGCTCGTGCTCCACGAGGTACTGCTGCAGCGGCTGCTCCGGCGGCGGGACGGCGATCCTGGCCTCGTCGAGAGCCTCCAGCGGCGTGATCCAGCCGGCGATGGAGGTCGCGAAGGACTTGGCCAGGAACGGGCCGAGCGGCTTGGACTCCCACGCCTGGACGTCGCGCGCCGACCAGTCGTTGACCAGCGCGACGCCGAAGACGTGATCGGCGAACTCCGAGGTGGGGATCTGCGCGGCGGCCTCACCGCCGCAGACGAACCCGACCTCGGCCTCGAAGTCCAGTCGCCGGGTCGGGCCGAACGCCGGGTGCGCGTCACCGGCGGCCTTGCGCTGGCCGCTGGGGCGGTGGACGTCGGTGCCCGAGACGTGGACCGTCCCGGAACGACCGTGGTAGCCGACCGGCAGGTGCGTCCAGTTCTCCGGCAGCGGCGCCGAACCGCGCGCCAGGATGCGGCCGGTGTTCTCGGCGTGGTGCCGGGAGGCGAAGAAGTCGACGTAGTCGCCGACGGTGAACGGCATCGACAGCGTGTGCCAGTCGGTGCGCACCAGCTCCGCGCCGGAGGGCGCGCGGTCGGCGGTCACGATGCCGGTGAGTCGTTCCCGCAGCTCGCGCCAGGCGTCGCGGCCCGCCGCGAGCAGCGGGTCGAGGGAGTCGCCGGAGATCAGCTCCGCCAGCCGAGGACCGAGTTCACCCGCGATGCCGCGCAGTGGAAGGGCGTGCCGCCCGACGCGCACGGCGACCACCGGGCCGTTGCCCGTGACCAGCACCCCGTAGGGGAGGGTCTGCGGGCCGAACGGCTTGTCCGGGGTGAACTCCGCGTCCTCGATCCAGGTCAAAGCAACCCCAATCCTTCCAGTTCGGCGACGGGGTCCTTCAGCGAGCACGAGCCGTACGAGGCGAAGACGTCGCGCACCGCGTTGGCCGCGTCGTCGGACAGCGAGCGTGCCTCCTCGGCCAGCGCGGCACCATCGGTGCTTTCCAGCGCCGCCCGCACATCCTTCCCGGAAAGGGACCGCCCGGTCGCGACGAGCAGGTTGAGGAAACCGTGATGGGTGAACCCGGTTTCGGGATCCTCGCCCCGGACGGCGGCGTGCAGGCCGGTGGTGGCCTTGAACGGCACGTCCAGCGATCCGGCGACGGCGAGGAAGTCGGCGACCTCGTCGACGGTGGGGACGGCTTCGGCGGTCTGACCGCCGGTGCGCAGCTTCGGCCAGCACCCGTGCTCGGCGACGCGGCGAACGCCGTCCAGCCAGCCCTCGCCGCCGCGGCGCGGCTCGACGACGCGGGTGATGTCCTCGGGCACGAACTCCGAGACCCGCTCCAGCCAGATGTCGTCGACGTCCGACGGCGCGGGCATCTCCACCATCCGCAGGGCCAGCAGCTCCTGGCGGCCTTCGATGATCGACAGCGCCTTGGGGACCCCGCCCAGGCCGGTGTCGCACACCAGCGACAGCGGGACCGGGGAGGACGGCTTGGCCTTGGCCAGCTCGGTGATCAGCTCGGCGAGCCGCGACGCCTGGCAGAGCATCGGGCCGAGCAGACCGGCGAACTCACCGGCCCGCGCGTCCAGGTGCTCGGCGACCGCCTGCGGCACCGGAGTGGCCACCTCGTTGCGGTTTCCGGGTGGGAACAGCGCGGCGTCATCGACCAGTCGGGCGAACAGGGGTGGGATGCCGCGCGGACCTGGCGCGCGAAGCTCAACAGCGCTTGACACGGTGGACACGCTAGTGCCGTTGCGGCCAGTGAACAAAGATGCCCGAAAAACGGACGTCTGACCGGGTCATATGCGGCTCCCTGGGACGAGTTTGGCCGACATCATGCACCCCTGCGTAGTCAGCGCACCCACCACCCGGGTGGTTCGGTCCGAAATACCACCCGCACGGCCCTCCGCTCACTACTCCGGTCGGCTCCCCATCGCGTCGTCGCACCTGGTAGTAAGGGCGTTGCATCGCGTCGGAAGTCCGCGAGATCCGCGATCCGCTCACCGGACCGGGGGCTTTCGCCGCGCTCAAACTTAAGTTAGGCTTACCTAAGTAGGAGGTGAGCAGGTGGGCGAGAAGACGATCCGCAAGCCGGCCAGACCCAGTGTCGCGGAACGAGCCAGGAGCATTGCCAAACGTGGTGGGAAGGCGGCACTGCTGCCGTCCGGCGAGGTCTCGGCTCGCGTCGCCCCCTTGCTGCACCACGTGCACCCGGACGGCAGCGCGACCGTGCTGCTCGCCGACGACCACCCGCTGATCGCGGCCTGCTGGCACGCGCCGCGGGGTGAGCTCGCCGCCGTCATCGAGGTCGCCGACCCGACCCCGGTGCGCCTGCGGGAACCGGTCCGCGGACTGCTGTGGCTGACCGGCTGGCTGCGGGTGCTGGACCCCGGAGAGGCGCACCACGAGGTGCTGTCGATCGTCGACGACCGCCCGGACCCGCGGCTGCTGGACGCCGGCCACGGCGCGAGCGTGCTGCGGCTGGAGTCCGCCTCGATCGTGCTGGCCGACGCAGAGGGCACGGATTCGGTGGACTCCACCGAGTTCCAGGCCGCGACCCCGGACCCGTTCTGCACCTTCGAGGACGACTGGCTGCGGCACCTGGAGCTCTCGCACCGCGACGTCGTCGGCCTGCTGGCCCGGCACCTGCCGGAACAGCTGCGCGGCGGGCACATCCGCCCGCTCGGCCTGGACCGCTACGGCCTGCGGCTGCGCGTCGAGTCCTCGGACGGTGATCACGACGTCCGGCTGGGCTTCTCCAGCCCGGCCGACACCACCGAGCGCCTCGGCTTCGAACTGCGCCGCCTCGTCGGCTGCCCCTTCCTCGCCCAGCAGCGCAAGGGTTCCTGAGCTCGGCAGCGGGCGGTCCTGGTCCGAACCGACCGGACGAAGTGGACTCCGATCACGGTCGGATCGGACCAGAACCGCCCCGCGTTCAGGAGAGCTCGTCGGAGAACCACGTCGCCGCGCGGGTGATCCGCCCGTGGCGGAACCGCAGCGACCCGTCCTCCCCGCCGACGAGGACGGCTTCGGCGACCTGGGTCTGGCGCGTCACCAGCCACAGGAACGCGTGCGCCACCGACCACGCCCCGCCTGCGCGGAGCCCGTCGGAGAAGCGGACCTGCAGGCCGCCCGGATCCGCGTACTGGAACTCCACCAGCACACCGTCGCGGATCCCGAAGAAATCAGTCGCGCCCAGCGCGCAGTTGATCGAATCGAACTCCCGGACCTCCCGCAGCACGCGCATGGCCAGGGCCGGCAATGTCTCGGCCATGGGCTCGGCTTCCTGCGTGCCCCACACGTAAACGTCCACGCCCACCCTCCGGCGTCGGCGACCACTCGTACGACGGGATGCGGGCCTCCCGCGGTTCCAACCGAAATCTCGCCCTCCACTACGAGGCGCGGCATCCGGGTGGCGACAACACGCCGACGGGTACGGTTCGTCCGGTGAGCACCCTGCGCGCCTGGCTGAGCCCTACACGCCCCGGTGATCCCGAGGAGTTCACCGATCCGGCGGAGCGCAAGGCGATCGGTATCGAACTGCTCGTGGTGTTCGCGGTGACGCTGGGGATGTCGGGCTTGCAGAGCCTGATCTCGCTGCTGGACGCGCTCATGCAGACGACTCCGCTGGCGCAGCAGCAGGTCGCGATCAACCAGCCGCAGGCCGATCTCGGACTGCTCGACATGCTGGCGCAACTGGTCAACGTGCTGCGCCTGGTGGCGTGGGGCGCGCTGGGCGCGTTCCTGCTGTGGCGCGGCGGCATGGCGCTGTGGCGGATCGGCCTGGACCGCACCCGGCTCGGCGGGGACGCGCTGCGCGGCGCCGGACTCGCGGCGCTCATCGGAGTTCCCGGCCTCGGGCTGTACCTGCTGGCGCACGCGCTGGGCCTGAGCCTGACCGTGCAGCCCTCGACGCTGACCGACGCCTGGTGGCGGGCACCGGTTCTCGCGCTCGCCGCGTTCGGCAACGCCTTCGCCGAGGAGGTGCTGGTCGTCGGCTACGTGCTGACCCGGTTGCGGCAACTCGGCTGGAGCGAGAACCGGTCGCTGTGGCTTGCGGCGGTGCTGCGCGGCAGCTACCACCTCTACCAGGGCTTCGGCGGGTTCGTGGGCAACGTCGTGATGGGCCTGGTCTACGGGCGGATCTGGCAGCGCACCAACCGGCTGGTCCCGCTCATCGTCGGGCACACGCTGATCGACGTCGTGGCGTTCGTCGGCTACTCGGCGCTGCGCGGCCACGTCGGATGGCTCCCGTGATCTTGGAATCACGCACCAGACGCAACACATCGATGGTTCAGCGGCACCGAAAGTTCATGTTCCATCGAAAATGGACGCGATCAGCGACGGTTCTGTTCGTCCGGGCTAGGCTTCGTCACGTGACTCGACCGCACGTCCAGAGCGAAGTCGGACCGCTGAACTCGGTGGTGCTGCACCGGCCCGGTTCCGAGCTCAAGCGCCTCACGCCGCGCAACAACGACCAGCTGCTGTTCGACGCGATCCCCTGGGTCGACCGGGCGCAGGAGGAGCACGACGCCTTCGCGGAGGTGCTGCGCGGACGTGGCGTCGAGGTGCTGCTGCTGCGGGACCTGCTCACCGAGGCGCTGACCGACGCCCGCGCGCGAGCCGCGGCCGTGCACGCCGGTGTCGACGAGCTCAGGCTCGGCGGCGACGTGGCGGACGCGCTGCGCTCGCACCTGTCCGGCGTCACCGACGCGACGCTGGCCGAGGTGCTCATCGGCGGCATGACCTTCGAGGAACTCCCCCGCGCCGAAGGCGACTCGCTGGTGCGGCGGATGCACCGACCGCACGACTTCGCCATCGAACCGCTGCCCAACCTGCTGTTCACCCGCGACTCGTCGGTGTGGATCGGCGACCGGGTGGCGATCGCGGCGCTGGCGATGCCGGCCCGGCGGCGCGAGTCGGCGATCACCGACCTGATCTACGCCTACCACCCGCGGTTCTCGCACGCGGCCCGCGCGTACGGCGCGCACTCCGCGCCGGTGGAGGGCGGCGACGTGCTGCTGCTGGCCCCCGGCGTGGTCGCGATCGGCGTCGGCGAGCGCACCACCCCCGCGGGGGCCGAGTCGCTGGCCCGCTCGATGTTCGCCGACGACCTCGCGCACACGGTGCTCGCGGTGCCGATCGAGCAGACGCGCGCGTCGATGCACCTGGACACCGTCTGCACGATGGTCGACCGGGACGCCGTGGTGATGTACCCGGCGATCCAGCACTCGCTGCGCGCCTACGCGCTGCGCCCCAAGGACGGCGAGCTGGACGTGTCCGGCCCGGCACCGTTCCTGGACGCGGCAGCGGAGGCGATGGGGATCGACCGGCTGCGGGTCATCGACACCGGGCTCGACCCGGTGACCGCCGAGCGCGAGCAGTGGGAGGACGGCAACAACACGCTCGCGGTCGCTCCCGGCGTGGTGGTGGCCTACGAGCGCAACGCCGAGACGAACGCGCGGCTGGAGGAGGCCGGCATCGAGGTGCTGCGCATCAGCGGTTCGGAACTGGGTTCCGGCCGGGGTGGCCCGCGGTGCATGTCGTGTCCGATCAGCAGGGCACAGCTGAGCGACACGGGAATCCCGGCCACCTGATCGGGCGAATATTTCCGGTGTGATCGAGAACAAGTCGAAGATCTTCGGTAGAAAGATTCACGGGCGCGTATGCGTTCGCTCGGCCGCCGAATCCGCAACTGCCCGCATCTTCCCTGCTAAAGGCGCCCCCCACCTGCGCAAACAGCAAGGTATGGCTTGGCTTGATTAATTGAGGCTAGCCTTTCTTCGGTCGCCCGAGAACTAAGGCTACCCATATCATAATTAGGTTTGCCTGGAATGTAACTGGACCAATTCAAGGTTATATTGATGGCATGGCTGTCACCGCGAAGAAGATTCAGCACAAGGAATCGAAGTTCGAGCACCTGCTGCAGGAACAGGTCAAGAACGAGTTCACCGCCTCGCAGCAGTACATCGCGGTCGCGGTCTGGTTCGACGACAACGATCTGCCGCGGCTGGCGTCGCACTTCTACAAGCAGGCGCTCGAAGAGCGGAACCACGCGATGATGATCGTCCAGTACCTCATGGACAACAGCATCAAGCCGCAGATTCCGGCCATCGAGCAGGTCCGCAACGACTTCTCCGAGACCCGCGAGCTGATCGCGCTGGCCCTGGAGCAGGAGCGCGAGGTCACCCGGGAGATCGAGGCGCTGGCCAAGACCGCCCGCGACGAGGGCGACTACCTCGGCGAGCAGTTCATGCAGTGGTTCCTCAAGGAGCAGGTCGAGGAGGTGGCGTCGATGTCCACGCTGCTCAACGTCGTGGACCGCTCCAAGGGCAACCTCTTCGACGTCGAGAACTTCCTCGCCCGCGAATCGGTGGGCGACGAGGGCACCGACCCCACGGCCCCCAAGACCGCCGGCGGCGCGCTCTGACGCCCCGTCCCCATCACCCCGAGTGGCTCAGCCGCTCGGGGTGATGTGCATTTCGCTGGGCGGGCTCTGCTCCGACGGCGCCGGTTGCTGAGAGGTCTCCGGGTCCGGCTGCTGGGAGGTCTCCGGGTCAGCCGTGTCGGAAGGCGCGGTGCGCAGGATCGAGGGGTCGAACGACTCGCTGACCGAGGGGTCCGGCTCCTGCGGGTTCGACTGCGGCCACCGGGTGTCCGGCTGCGACGGCGGCGGCAGGACGTGCCCGCTGTGCGGCGGCGCGACGGACCCGCTCGACGGCAGCGGAGGCGGCACCTGCGGGCCGGGCTGCTGGACCACCGGCGGCCGAGCGGGCTGCAGCGGGGCGGGTTCGTGGCTGACCAACGCGACTCCCCCGCCCACCAGCAGCGCCGAACCGATCGCGGCTGCGGTGGCGGCGAGCATCCCGTTGCGCTGGCGGCGACGACGCGCGGCGGCGACCAGCGACCACTCCGCGCCGGTCCGGACCGGAACGTCCAGCCGGTCGTCGCGCAGCAGGCGCTGCAGCTCGTCGTCCAGATCCATCACACGTCACCTCCCTCGACGGTCTCGCCGAGCCGCTTCCGCAAGGAGGTGAGCGCCTTGCTCGCCTGGCTCTTCACGGTTCCGCAGCTGACGCCGAGGGTCTCGGCGATCTCCAGTTCGGAAAGACCTTCGTAGTAACGCAGCACGACCACCGCGCGTTGCCTCGGCGGCAGATCGCGCAGCGCCTGCCACACCGGCTCGTTCTCCAGGCGGTCCTGCTGCGGGATGGCCGGGACGTCGGGGAATTCGGCGAGCAGGGTTTCGCGACGAGTGCGGCGCCAGCGGCTGATGTGCGCGTTCGCCATCGCCTTGCGCACGTAGGCCGTGGGGTCGTCGGTGGTGCGGCTGATCTTGTTCCAGCGCGCGCCGACCTTCTCCAGCACCGTCTGCACCAGGTCCGCGGCGTCGTGCGGATTTCCGGTGAGCGCATGGCCGTAGCGCATCAGCCCAGGCAGAGCCACCCGGACGAATTCGGCGAAATCGTCTTCTGTCGCAGCCATGTCCCCCCGGCGCGCCTGCCCCACAGGTATTCCGGACGCCTCGGCAGCGGCCGGCACGGCAGGCGAGTGCGCGGTCACCCCTCCACCCCCTAGACGCCGGGTACCACTGTGGAGGGATACGCAACGAGCCGCCACTTCGTTGCCGTGGGGAATGGAGATCACTCGAACGGAGCACCGTCAGGCAAGCGGCGAAGGCGCTTTCTCCTTCACCACCTGAGCAACCGGCACCGCCGGGGGTTCTCCAGCGGCTTCGTGGCGAGCACGCCGCGACGCCGTGTATGGCATGCATCAGGAGTGGCGCACCGCACCGCCACGCAAGGCGAGTACAACCACCTCGACGTCAGCGGATGGTGACTTGGCGTCCTCGGAGCCCGTCTCGTGCTCGCCGTTCCGTGCTGGTCAGGGGCTCGTTCTCGAGGGAGGCGAGGGCTTCGTCGATGCGCCGGCCGAGGGCGACGGCCGGTTCGTCCCACTCGCGGGCGTGGAGTTCGCGGTCGAGGTCCCAGACCGGGACCAGCAGGCCGTGCGCGCGGAACGAGCCCGCGTAGCGGCTCTCCTCACCGAGGGCCAGTTCGCCGCGGGCCGACAGCCGGGCCAGCGCGGCCAGCAGCTGCTCCTCCGGCTCCGGGCGGACCCAGCGCAGGTGCGCCTTCTCACCGGCGTCGACCCAGTAGGCCGAGGTCACGCCCTTGAGGCGGTCGGTGGGCATGATCGCGGCGTTGGCGCGTTCCAGCGACAGCGCGACCTCGCCGGCCGGGTCCACGTCCTCCGGCAGCCACCAGCTGAAGTCGGCGTGCAGCTCGACGTCGAGGGCGGCGTCCGGGTCGATCAGGTCCTGCAGCCGGGTCGGAACGGAGCCCGCCTCAGCGGTTTCCGGGCCCACGACCGACAGGGACTGGCCGGTCTCGGCCTCCTCGACCCACTCGATCGCGCGGGCCAGGTCGCGGCTGATGTCACCGGAGTGCGTCTGCACCTGCAGGCCCACGAAGCGCACGCCGTCGTTGCGGTGCAGCGCGGCGGCCGCCATCGGCAGCACCGTCGCCAGGGTGATCTCCGAGCCGTCGCGCATCGGCAGCTTCGCGATCGCCGACGGGACGAACTCGCGCAGCGCGACCAGCTCGCACTCGGCGGCCAGGCCCTCGAACGGCCGGGTCACGATCACGTCCGCCGAGCCACCGGCCTTGCCGTGGCACGCCTTGTAGCGCTTGCCCGACCCGCACGGGCAGGGCTGGCGGGGACCGACGGCGCCTTCGGGCTGGGCTGGCTTGGTCGCGGCTCGCTTCGACACGGCTGTTCCAATCGCTGGCGGTGACTACCCCGTGACGCTACCGAAGCGGGCGGAATCGGGGTCAGCCAGGTGGAGCCGGGTTCCCTCGGGCGAGTTCGTCGCGAGGTACCGCACGCCCGCGCTCCGGCACAGATCGATGTCGGCGGGCGCGTCGACCGTCCAGCAGTAGGTGTCGCGGCCGAGCGCAGCGGCGCGAGCGACGAACCCCGGATCGTCGCGCAGCAGCCGCACGTCCGGTCCGGCCAGGTCCGCCCACGGCGGCAGCACGCCGCCTCGGCGGGTTCCGGTGAACCGCGAGAACAGCAGCACCGTCGGCACCCGGGGTGCCGCCTCCTTGAAGCGGCGGACCGCCGCGGGCGCGAAGGACATCATGAAGACCGGGGAATCACGCGGGTCGTCCGGCGCGGCCAGCCCGTGCCTGGCCAGCAGCGCGACCAGCTTGTGCTCGACCAGACCGCCGTAGCGCACCGGGTGCTTGGTCTCCACGAACAGCCGCGTCGGGCGCCCGCTCGCGCGCACCATGCCGAGCAGTTCGTCCAGGGTGAGCACGCCGTACTCGGCGGCGGAGCGGCCGAAGTCGACCTCCGCCATCGCGGCCACGGTCAGCGCGCTGACCACACCGCGTCCGCTGGAGGTCCGGTCGATGCGGCGGTCGTGCACGCAGACCAGATGACCGTCGCGGGTGACCCGGACATCGCACTCCAGGGCGTCCGCGCCCTGCTCCAGCGCCAGCTCGTAGGCGGACCGGGTGTGCTCGGCGCGGTGCGCCGACGCGCCCCGGTGCGCGACGACCTCAGGAATCTCCGCCACACCACCAGTATCCGGACCGGATGCGAACACCGCCGTCACTTGTGACCCACCTCAGCGGCGGGCCGTGTCCGGGCGCGCGGCACGCGGCGGTGGCGGAGCGGCGCGGACCGCGTGGACCCGCTGCCTGCTCAGCTCGGCCGGGTCCGGCGGCAGCAGCAACCGCATGAAGTGGTCGATGAGCCGCGCGGTGACCACCGCCAGCACCGTGACCAGCGCGTTGTTGACCGCGTGCAGCACGACGCCGTCGGCCAGGGCCTGGACCCCGTCGCGGAAGGTCCAGCCGAAGGTGAGCAGGCCGACGACCACGGTCGCCGCCCACAGCGCCCACCAGAACCGGACCCGCAGGCTCGGCCAGGGGCGCGCGGCCTTCTCCCGGTCGCCCTCGGCGACCAGCAGCGAGTGCTCCAGCTCGGCCACCGCCGCACCCGGGATCAGCAGGTTCGCGCCCGGGATCAGGACGCCGGCCACGACCTGCCAGTCCGGCCGGGCGCTGCGGACGCCGATCCGCTCGGCCGCCGCGGCCCGCGCGCGCAGACCCCACAGCACGACGAAAACGCCGGTCAGCACGCCCATCAGCACCAGGATCAGGCCCGTGGTGCCGACCAGCGCGTCGGAGATCGCCAGCACCGTCCGCGAGAGCGCCTCACCCCTGCTCAACAGCAGCAACGCGTAGCGCCACGCCTCGGCGAAGGTCGCCAGCGCCGCGACGCCCGCGGTCACCCACAGGGCAGCGATCGCGGTGGCGGCGGTGGTCCCGGCCCGTTCGGCCTGGTCGACCCGGCTGTTCGTGGGCAGCGCCAGCGGCCAGCGCCAGGCCAGCAGCGGGAAACCCCAGCGCGGAGGCGCCGGGTAGGACGGCGGGCCGGTGTAGGGGCGCGGCCGTCGCCGCTGCCGGGCGCGGCGCGGACCACCGGGCGGAGTGGCGACCCACTCCATCCGGTCGTGCTGGGGCGGAGGGGTCACAGCACGTACGGCTCGCCGTCGGGCTCATCGGACACCAGGGGGCGGCCGATGGCCGACCAGCCGTTCATGCCGCGCTCGACGTTGACCGCGTCCCAGCCGTTGGCGTTGAGGTACGCGGTGACCTTCGCCGAACGGCCGCCCGAGCGGCACACCACGTAGAGCTGGTCGGCCTCCGGGATGTCGTCGAGGCGCTCGACGAGCTTGCTCATCGGGATGTGCACGGCCTCGGGGGCGTGCCCGGCCTGCCACTCGTCGTCCTCGCGGACGTCCAGCAGCACGCTGCCCTGCGGCAGCTTCTCGGGCAGTTCCGCCGGCTCGACGCCGGGCACCTGTCCAGGAGGTGGAGTAGTCACGCCCCGATGCTGCCACGCCGGGCGTCTCTTCGGTGTGAGGGTGCGGGCGGTTTTGTCCGAACCGTTCATGATCGATGTCGCTCTCGCCCGGCCGAACCGCCCCTGCCTCGAACGAAGCGCCCCGGACCTGGGCAGGTCCGGGGCGCGTTCGTCACGAGGTGGATCGGGTCAGTGCTGGACCGCCTTCTCCGCGCCCGCACCCGTGAGGGAGCGGACCTCCATCTCGGCGTACTTCTCGCCGCCGTTCTCGTCCTTGCTCATGATCGTTCCGAGGTAACCGAGCAGGAACGACAGCGGGATCGACACCAGGCCCGGGTTCTTCAGCGGGAACAGCGCGAAGTCCATCGACGGGAACATCGCCTCCTCACCACCCGAGACCGCCGGAGAGAAGATGATCAGCACGATGGTGATCGCCAGACCGCCGTAGATGCTGAACAGCGCGCCGGTGGTGTTGAACCGCTTCCAGAACAGCGAGTACAGCAGCGTCGGCAGGTTCGCCGAGGCGGCGACGGCGAAGGCCAGCGCGACCAGGAAGGCCACGTTCTGCCCGTTGGCCGCGATGCCGCCCAGGATCGACACGACGCCGATGACCACCGCGGTGATCCGCGCGACGCGGACCTCCTGCTGCTTGTCGTCGACCTTGCCCTTCTTGATCACGTTCGCGTAGATGTCGTGCGCGAACGAGGCCGAGGCCGTGATCGTCAGGCCGGCCACCACCGCCAGGATCGTCGCGAAGGCGACCGCGGAGATGAAGCCCAGCAGCAGCGGACCGCCCAGGTAGGAGGCCAGCAGCGGAGCCGCCGAGTTCACCCCGCCCGGCGCGTCCTTGATCGCGTCCGGTCCCACCAGCGCACCGGCGCCGTAACCCAGGACCAGCGTGAACAGGTAGAACAGGCCGATCAGCCAGATCGCCCAGACCACCGAACGACGCGCCTCCTTGGCGGTCGGCACGGTGTAGAAGCGCATCAGCACGTGCGGCAGACCGGCGGTGCCCAGCACCAGGGCGATGCCCAGCGAGATGAAGTCCAGCTTGCTGGTCTCCGTCTTGCCGTACTGCGCGCCCGGGTTGAGCACCTTGTCGCCGGCGACGTCGGCCGCGTGGCCGAGCAGCGCCGAGAGGTTGAAGCCGTACAGGCCCAGGACCCAGATCGTCATCACGAAGGCACCGACGATCAGCAGCGCCGCCTTGATGATCTGCACCCAGGTCGTGCCGCGCATGCCGCCGACCAGGACGTAGAGGATCATCAGCGCGCCGACCACGGCGATCACGATGGCCTGCCCGCCCTTGTCGGTGATGCCCAGCAGCAGCGCGATCAGGCCACCGGCACCGGCCATCTGGGCCAGCAGGTAGAAGAAGCTCACCACCAGCGTGGACAGCGAGGCCGCCGTGCGCACCGGGCGCTCCCGCATCCGGAAGCTGAGCACGTCACCCATCGTGTAGCGACCGGTGTTGCGCAGCAGCTCCGCCACCAGCAGCAGGGCGACCAGCCAGGCCACCAGGAAGCCGATGGAGTACAGGAACCCGTCGTAACCGTTGACCGCGATGGCGCCCGCGATGCCGAGGAACGACGCCGCCGACAGGTAGTCGCCGGAGATCGCGATTCCGTTCTGCGGCCCGCTGAACGCGTGCCCGGCGGCGTAGTAGTCCGAGGCGGTCTTGGTGTTCCGGCTGGCCCGGAACACGATCACCATCGTGACCGCCACGAAGATCGCGAAGATTCCGATGTTCAGCAGCGAGTTGCCGCCCGCCGCTTCCGCCGCGAGGGGCTGGGTGGCGGAAATCGCCTGCATCGAGCTCACTTGCCGCCTCCCTCAACGTTTTCCCGGATCTTCTCGGCGACCGGGTCCAGGTTCTTGTTGGCGTAGCGGACGTACCAGGTCGTGATCACGAAGGTGGACACGAACTGAAGCAGGCCGAGCACAAGTCCGACGTTGATGTTGCCGACCAGCTTGATGCTCATGAAGCCGTGCGCGTAGTCGGCGAGCAACACGTACACGAGGTACCAGACCAGGAACAACGCCGATACGGGGAACACGAAGTTGCGCAGTCGCTTGCGCAGTTGGGCGAATTCGGGACTGCTTTGCGCAGCGGCCCAGGTTTCGGCGTCAATACCGGACCCGGACCCGTTTTGGTCCGTGGCGCTCACGGCTCTCCTTCCACAAAGAAAGGCTCAGCCTCGCGTTATCGCCAAGCATGAGCCTGAATCACACAACGCCGGAACGCTACGGAACCTGACGCAACGCTGGGTAGGCCCGTTGGGAGTATGCGTGCTAACGATCGAGTGAAGTTGACACCTCAACAGCACGCAACGATTTGCGCTGATGGAGAAGCTTTTCATTCGTACGGAGTATTGATCGCCCGAGACGCGACTGAATTGTCGACGGTAAGTAATTAATTGCGACGTCAACTACACGATTGGCCGCATGCCGAGCGCTCAGCCGAACAATCGATCCCGCACGCCTCAGCGCTCGTGGCGGCCGTGCTTGGAGACCGGTTCCGAGGTCGGCCTGCTGTCCACGAAGCCCAGCCGGTCCGGCGCGTGCAGCCGCAGCATCAGACGCGAGACACCGCCCGGCACGCGGGCCCGGGTCGCCAGGCTGACCAGGTAGGTCACCGCGAACGCCAGCGGCACCGTGAACAGCGCGGGCTGCGACGCGAGCTCGGCCCACCAGCCGGTGTGCCCGGTGAAGTGCGAGACCGACGCCGAGATCAGCACCAGCGTTCCACCGGTGACCATGCCGCACGCCGCGCCCGCCGCGGTCAGCCCGCGCCACCAGATGCCCAGCACCAGGACCGGGCAGAACGTCGAGGCGGCCATCGCGAACGCCAGTCCCACGCTGCGCGCGAGGTCGTGGTCGTCCACCGCCAGCGCCAGCACCACCGGAACCGCGCAGGACAGCACCGCCGCCGACCGGAACCGCATCGTCCGGCCCCACAGCACGTCCCGCGCGGACAGCACCCCGGCCAGGCTCATGACCAGGCCCGACGAGGTGGACAGGAACGCGGCGAACGCGCCCGCCGCGGTGATCGCGGCCAGCAGCCCGCCGACCCAGTTGCCCAGCATCGCGTGCGGCAGCAGCAGCACCGCCGCGTCCGTCTGGCCGGTGACCAGCAGCTGCGGCACGTACAGCCGGGACAGCAGCCCGAAGATCGTCGGGAACAGGTAGAACGCCCCGAGCAGTCCCAGCACGTAGAGCGCGGTCCGGCGCGCGCCCGCGCCCGACGGGTTGGCGTAGAAGCGGGCCAGCACGTGCGGCAGGCCCATCGTGCCCAGGAACGTCGCGATCAGCACCGAGTAGGTCTCCAGCAGGCCGATCAGCCCGTCCTGCTGGGGTCGCAGCCAGCTCGCGTTGTCCGGCGCCGCCCCGGTCACCACCGGAACGGCCGCACCGGCCGGGAACCGCAGCTCGCTGCCCGCGCTCACCGGGTGCTCGCCCGGCTGCAGGTACATCGCGCCCGGCTGCCCCGACTTCTCGGCAGCGGTGAGCCAGACCGGTGCGCTCACCTGGAGCACCACGTCGGTTTCGACGCGAACGGTGGTGTCCCGCTGGAAGAACGGCGTGCGCGGCTCGTCCAGCGCCTGCTGCTGCCCACCGACCAGGAACACCATCAGCAGCGCGAACGCCGGCAGGGTGATCGCGAACAGCTTCACCCAGTACTGGAACGCCTGCACCAGCGTCACCGCGCGCAGCGCGCCGCTGACCACGCTGACGTGCACGATCAGCGCCACCACGACGATCCCCGCGTGGTACTCGAACCCGACGATGGCGCCCAGCGTCATCCCGGCCGCCTGCAGCTGAGGCACCAGGTACAGCCAGCCGATGACCACCACGATCACCGTGGACAACGAGCGCAGGTCCAACGAGTTCAGCCGCGCCTCGGCGAAGTCCGGCATCGTGTAGGCGCCGGAGCGGCGCATCGGGGCCACGACGAACAGCATCAGCGCCAGGTAGCCGGCCGCGAAACCGATCGGGTACCAGAGGGCGTCGACGCCCTCCTTGAGCACCAGGCCCGCCACGCCCAGGAACGACGCGGCCGACAGGTACTCGCCGGAGATGGCCGCGGCGTTGCGCTCTTCCCGAACCGGCTTGCGAGCGGCGGAGAAATCGGTGGTCCGGGCCGAGCGCGAGCCCCACAGGCCGATGCCCAGCGTCGCGACGACGATCAGTACGACGCCGCCCAAGGACCACAGATTCGAGAACATCTCACCCGCCCACCTGGCGCCTCAGAGTCGCACCCACCTTACGCAGAGCAGCGGACGCGACCGAAACAGCCGTCAGGCAAGCGACGAAGTCGCCTTCACCTCGTCCCACCCGAGCAACTCGCACCTGCGCGGGTTCTCAGACGTCCTCCGAGGATGACGCCCGCACCGCTGAGCTGAAGGGGCACATCAGGGACCTACTCCTCCAGCATTCCGAGGAAGTCCTCTTCGTTGCGCTCGGCTTTGCGGGTGAACAGCAGGCCGATGACGACCAGGAACGGGTACGCCAGGACGCCGAGGAGCAACCACGGCAGCCGAAGCCCGAGGACCTCGACGTCGCCGAGGGAGGGCACCAGCCAGAACGCCAGCGGCAAGCCGAGCAGCACCGCGCCGACGACACCGGACAGCAGCAGCGCCGCCCGCAGCTGCTTCTCGACGAGGTCCCTGACCAGCCCCTCCAGCGCGCCGGTCTGCTCGTCGACCTCGACCCGGACCCGGGGCACGTGCGGTCCGCGGCGATCGGCGAGCACGACGCGCTTGCGCCTCGGCCGGGGCGAGTACTCGCTCAGCCGGGCGCGGACGTCGAAGCCCTCCGGGCTCATCCGTTCCCGCTCACTGCTGGCCCCAGTTGTCGCGCGGCGCCTTCACCAGGCGGTCCTTGAGCTCCCTGGTGTGCCTGCGGGACACGGGCAGTTCCTTGGGAGGCCCGCCGCCGAGCACCACCGAGTAGCCCGACGAGGACATCCGCAGTTCGGTGACCAGCGCGAGCGAGACCAGGAACGACCGGTGGATCCGCAGGAAACCGGCTTCGCCCCAGCGCTCCTCCAGCTGCGCCAGCGGAATCCGGACCAGGTGCGACCCTTCGGTGGTGTGCAGCCGCGCGTAGTCGCCCTGCGCCTCGACCCAGCGGACCTCCTTGCGCGGGATCATCCGCGTGGTGCCGGCGAGTTCGACCGGGATGACCTCGTCGTCCTCGGGCGTCGGGGCTTCGAGCGGCTGGGGGGAGCCGTTCTTGCCGGACTGCTGCTTGTTCTTCTCGATGCCCCGCAGCGCGCGGTCGACGCGGTCGGCGTTGGCGGGCTTCATGATGTAGTCCAGCGCGCCGACCTCGAACGCCTCCAGGGCGTTCTCCTCGTGCCCGGTGATGAACACCAGCGCGGGCGGGTTGCGGAACGCGGTGAGCACCCGGGCCAGTTCCATCCCCGACAACCCCGGCATCGAGACGTCCGCGAACACGGCGTCCACGATGGACTCGTCGTCGTCGCGGCGGCCGATCAGCTCCGGGTCGTCGCTGCGCAGCAGGCGCAGCGCCTCGGCGGCGTCGAACGCCGTCAGCACCCGCCCGACCCGAGGGTTGCTGCCGAGCAGGAACTTCATCTCGTCAAGTCCGGCCCGCTCGTCATCGACGGCGAGGACGACGAGCCCGCCGGGGTTCTCTCGTGTACTCAATGCAACGCCATATCGTGCCGCGCCTTCGGCGCACTGTCCATGTCCCGATGTCCCATCCGGCCTCCCCGCCGATCCCGCGAACGTGGCCGCAGAACCCTAGTTGTTAGCGCAGCACCAGGGTTCTCCACGAGGGGCCGGAGGCAAGAATCTGTCCCGCGGAGCCGATTTTCGCCCGAATGGATCAACGCGCGGGGCCGATCGAGCGAGGGAGCGGTACCCGAACCGGATCAGCTCTGTCCGCAACACCACGCAAAACGGGTCCCCGCCGAGTCTTCCCCGGCAGGGACCCGAAGCACAAGCCTCTACAGGCCGAAACGATCCCACATGGCGCGGTGTTCGAGCGCATCGAGCCCGGAAACCAGGTTGGCCACGGGATTTCTGGACACGCCCGAGGACATCCCGAGGCGTGCCAGCAGCGGTTTGCGGCCCTCCACGGTCTGCACCTGGGCGTCCGGGTACTTGCGCTCGATGATCTCGCGCAGCGTGCCGACGCCGTCGATCAGCCCGAACTCGGCGGCCTTCGCGCCGGTCCAGACCTCGCCGGAGAACAGCTCCTCCTCGCTGCCGGACAGCTTGCCGTCGCGGCGCTCGCGCACCCAGTCCCGGAACTGCCCGTGCAGCTCGTCCTGCAGGCCGCGCAGCCACTGCACGTCCTCGGCCTTCTCCGGGCGGAACGGGTCGAGCCGCACCTTGTTCTCACCGGCGGCGTAGACCCGGCGTTCGACGCCCAGCTTGTCCAGCAGGCCGGTCATCCCGAAGCTGGCGCTGACCACGCCGACCGAGCCGACCAGCGAGGTCTGGTGCGCGTAGATCTCGTCGGCGGCGCAGGCCAGCCAGTACCCACCGGAGGCGGCGACGTCCTCGCAGTAGGCCATCACCGGAACGTCCTTCTCCGCCGCCAGGCCGCGGATCCGGTCCGCGACCAGCGCGGACTGGGTGGGCGCACCGCCCGGCGAGTTGATCGACAGCACCACCGCCCTGAGGCGGTCGTGCGAGAACGCGCGGTTGAGCGCCGAGTCCACGTTCTGCAGCGAGATCGAGGGCCGCCCCATCGGCGACGGCTGCGGCGTGATGACGCCGTGCAGCTTGACCACCGCCACGACCGGGCTGCGCTCGTTCATGCCGGGCAGCTTTCCGCCGAACCGCTCGGTCAGCTCCTTGGGCAGCTTGGCCGTGACCGCGTCGACGAACTTCTGGGGTGCCTTCTCGTCCATACCTCGACGCTACCGGCCCGCGGCGGGTCCGGCGGCCAAACCCACGCCGGGCTCGTCCACGGGAGCCAGCGGCTCCGGCCGGACACCGGGGGCGAACTTGGGCACTCGCATGATGACCTTCATGCCGGCGCCCTTCTCGGTCTCCACCACCAGTCCGTAGTCGTTGCCGAAGGTGGCGCGCATCCGGTTGTTGATGTTGCCCAGACCGACGTGCGCGCCCGTGAGGTGGGCGTTGGCGAGCTCGGCGTCCAGCAGCTCCGGGTCCATCCCGATGCCGTCGTCGTCGACGCTGATCAGCGCCTCGGAACCGTTGTCCTCGGCGGTCACCGAGACCGTCCCGCCACCGGGCTTGTTGGCCAGGCCGTGCCGGACGGCGTTCTCCACCAGCGGCTGCAGCGCCAGGAACGGCACCACCACCGGCAGCACCTCGGGAGCGATCTTGAGCTGCACGTTGAGCCGGTCCGGTCCGAACCGCGCGCTCTCCAGCGTCAGGTACCGGTCGATGTTGCGGATCTCGTCGGCCAGCGTCGTGTAGAGGCCGCTGTTGCGGAACGAGTAGCGGGTGAAGTCGGCGAACTCCTGCAGCAGGTCGCGCGCGTGCTCCGGGTCGGTGCGGATCAGCGAGGAGATCGTGTTCAGCGCGTTGTAGATGAAGTGCGGGGAGATCTGCGCCCGCAGCGCGCGCACCTCGGCCTGGGCCAGGCGCTCCTTGGACTCCTGCAGCTCGGCGAGTTCGAGCTGGGTCGACACGTGGTGGGCGACCTCGGCGGCGGCGCGCAGGAGCCGCTTGCGGTCGCCGTCGGCGATGACCGTCAGCACTCCGCGGACGTGGCCCTCGACCTCCAGCGGCACCACGGCCGCGTGCCGCATCGGGCACGGCCGCTGCTCGCAGACAACGTCGCCGTGGTCGAGGAAGTCGCGCTTGCCGGTGCGCAGCACCTGCTCGATCTTGGTGCGCAGGTCGGCGTAGTGGTGATTGGCCTCGCCGTCCCAGGTCAGCAGGGTTCCGTCGCCGTCGACGATGCCGACGGCGACGCAGGCCAGCAGTTCCCGAAGATGCGGACCGGTCTTGTCCGCCGACTCCTGGTTCAGGCCCTCGCGCAGGTAGGGCGCCGCTCTGGTCACCCGGTGCAGAGCCGCCAGCGTGGCGTCCTCCACCGAAGTGCTCACCCGACGCGCACGGCACAACAGCACGAACATGCCCAGCACGGCGAGCGCAGCGAGCGTGGTCAGGACCGTCCGCTCTGTCAACAACTCCGCCACAACATCAATCTGCACGAGCGGCACGCTGTGAATCAAGACGGCTACGGCCAGTGCGGGGTTTCCGTCGGTGAACGGTACAGATCCATTCCATTCAGCGGAATTCACTCGCCCGTCCGGCAGACGCGGCCTGTGCACAACCCCAACAGTTGT
Organism: Saccharopolyspora karakumensis; assembly: GCF_004349225.1. Taxonomy (NCBI): domain Bacteria; kingdom Bacillati; phylum Actinomycetota; class Actinomycetes; order Pseudonocardiales; family Pseudonocardiaceae; genus Saccharopolyspora; species Saccharopolyspora karakumensis. The sequence continues at coordinate 9,540 of NZ_SMLA01000059.1, read as the reverse complement.
CCACAGCCTGTGGACAACTCATTTGAGCAGCCGGGACATCCTGCGATCCGCCAGCTGCTTCCCACCGGTCTGGCACGTCGGGCAGTACTGCATCGACCGGTCCGCGAAGGAGACCTCCCGAACCGTGTCACCGCACACCGGGCACGGCAAACCGGTGCGGCCGTGCACCCGCATCCCCGACCGCTTCTCCGCCTTGAGCCGCGCGGCGTCCTGGTTCAGCGAACGCTCGACCGCGTCGCGGAGGATCTCCTGGACGCAGGCGTGCAGCCGGGTCGCGGCCGCGGCGTCGAGCCTGCCGGCCGTGGCGAACGGGGAGAGCTTGGCGGCGTGCAGGACCTCATCCGAGTAGGCGTTGCCGAATCCCGCGATCGTGGACTGCTCGGTGAGCACGGTCTTGATCCGCTCGGTCCGCCCGTCCAGCAGCGCGGCCAGCCCGTCGGCGTCGAGCTCCAGCGCGTCCGGCCCCAGCTTCGCGATCCCGGGGACCACGGCCGGGTCGTCGACGATCCAGGCGGCGAGGCTCTTCTGGGTGCCCGCCTCGGTCAGGTCGAAGCCCGCGCCGCCGAGGTTCACGCGCAGCGCGATCGGCCCGCGACCGGGCTTCGGCGGGGTCGTCGCGAGGTTGTCCGACCAGCGCAGCCAGCCGGCCCGCGCCAGGTGGCAGACGAGGTGCAGGCCGCCGCAGTCCAGGTCGAGGTACTTGCCGTGCCGGGCGGCACCGGTGACCTCGCGTCCGTGCAGCGCGGTCCACGGCGGATCGGCGGTCTTGAGCACGCTCATCGAGGCGACGTTGACGCGCGCCACAGTCCGCCCCACGGCGTGGTCGCGGAGGTGCTGGGCCAGCGCCTCCACCTCGGGAAGTTCGGGCACGACCCCAGTGTGCCGCAGAAGCGGAGCCGAGCGGCGGTTCAGGAGCGGCGCGCGGGGCCGGTCTCCGAGCGGAACCGCCGCGGAGCCTCATTCGGTCGGCTGGAGCCTGCCGTTCATGTCCGGCTCCGCGTACAGCTCGATGTGGCGGGCCACCTGCGAGACCTCGGTGCGCACCTCGATGAACCCGCGCACGACGCCCACCCAGGTCTCCGGCGGGTTCTCGTCGGCGTCACCGGGGGTGGACGCGGTGAGGGTCCACGGGCGGTGCAGCACCCAGCGGATCGGGAAGAACAGGATCGCGCACACGATCACCGCGATCAGCCAGGTCGGGATGATGACCTCGGCGGGCGTCCAGGCGATGAACACTACCACCAAGGCCACGAGCGCCCCGCCCACCACGATCGCCGGCGTCGAACCGCCGTTGACGTCGTGCTCGAACTCGTCCACCACGATCGGGTTGGACCACTCCAGGTTCGCCCTGATCGTCCACTCCCGGCCGTCGGAGCCTCGAACCACCCGGTTCATCGTCGCCTCCCCGCCCACCCGGGCTGGTCACTCGAACGCCAACTCGCCACTCGAACCACACCTGTCACCGAGCGTGGTGCCACGGTACCGCTCCTGTCATCGGCCCGGAGGGTGACGGCACGCACGGAACGGGCCACCAACACCCCGCTCATTGTCGATCATGTCCGGTGCCCGAGCCAACCCTCCGAGCCGGAAACAACCCGGCTGAACCACTACGCTCCGAGCACATCTGATTCGGGAGGTGCCGGATGGACGTCGACGAGGCCCGCGAGCTGATCCGCGACCAGCACCGCGCGGTGCTGGGAACCCTGCGCACCGACGGAACACCGCTGATGACACCGGTGCTGGCGACCGTCGACGAGCAGGACCGGGTGGTGATCAGCACCAAGTCCGGTTCGGGCAAGGTCCGCAACCTCCGCCGCGACCCGCGCGCCTGGCTGTGCGTGCTGCCGGACGCGTTCTTCGGGCGCTGGTTCCAGATCGACGCCGACGTCGAGATCGTCGAACTGCCCGAGGCCCTGCCGCTGCTGGAGGACTACTACCGCTCGATCTCCGGCGAGCACGAGAACTGGGAGTCCTACCGCGAGGCCATGCGCTCGGAGAACCGAGTCCTGCTGCGGCTCACCCCCACCCGCGCGGTCGGCTGATCGGACGCGCAAGGGGACCCCCGGTGAACGGCCTCGGAACCGTGGGCTAAAGTATTCACCAACAGCCCACCGGGGGCGGAAGTCACCGGGAGGCGATGAATACGCGGATGTAGCGCAGCTGGTAGCGCATCACCTTGCCAAGGTGAGGGTCGCGGGTTCGAGTCCCGTCATCCGCTCGCAGCAGTGGGGCCGAGGTTGTCAACCTCGGCCCCACTGCCTTTTCACGACTCGGGGACGGACGCGTGTGACCTCCCCGCCCGCTTTCAGCACCCCGCCGTTCTCGCGCCCAGCGGGCCGGCGGGGTGCGCAGGTGGGTCAGCTCTCGACGCCGAGGCCGACGGGGCAGGAGACGCCGGTGCCGCCGAGACCGCAGTAGCCGTTGGGGTTCTTGGCGTCCGAGAGGTACTGCTGGTGGTAGCTCTCGGCGTAGTAGAAGTTCTCGAGCAGCGCGATCTCCGTGGTGATCTCGCCCTTGCCCGCCGCCGTCAGGGCCTGCTGGAAGGCTTCGCGGCTCGCTTCCGCTTCGGCCTTCTGCTGGTCGTCGACGCAGTAGATGGCCGAGCGGTACTGGGTTCCGAGGTCGTTGCCCTGGCGCATGCCCTGGGTCGGGTCGTGGTTCTCCCAGAACTCCTTGAGGACCTGCGCGTAGCTGATCTTCTTCGGGTCGAACACGACCAGGACGGCCTCGGTGTGGCCGGTCAGCCCGGAGCAGACCTCTTCGTAGCTGGGGTTCGGCGTGTAGCCGCCCGCGTAGCCGACCGCCGTGGTCCACACGCCCTCGGTCTGCCAGAACACGCGCTCCGCGCCCCAGAAGCAGCCCATGCCGACCACCGCGGTGGCCAGGCCCTCCGGGAACGGCGGAACGATGCGACGTTCCGGGAACACCGCGTGCCGCTCGTCCACCGGCATCGGCGTGTCACGGCCGGGCAGCGCCGACGACGGGTCGATCATCTTCAGCTTCGCACCGAACATGTTTCCAGGGTACGCGGTGGTCAACGGCGATCCAGCCGGTTGGGATCGCCGCGGCGACCCGCTTCCGGCGGCATCGGCCGACGCGCGTGCCTGCCCTGCGGCGGCTCGTCGATCTCACCGGACAACCGCCGCGACAACGGTGACTCCTCCGGCGGCGGGCGACGCGGGAATCCCCGGTCCGGCGGGAACGCCCGCCCCGGCGGCGGCCCGACGGGCCGCTGCGCACCGCTCACCGGCGGGCGCGGCGACGCGTGCCGCGGGCGCTCGGGTGCCCTCGGAGCCGCCGGTTCGGGCAGGGGCAGGGACTTCTCGGTCGGGACGTCCTCCGGGTCGGGATCCGGTTCGCGCTTCTTCGCAGGCGCGGTGTCGAAGAGGTGGCGCAGCCGCATCGTGGGGTCCTCGACGTACTTCCACGACAAGGTGCCCAGGACGTAGGCGATCGGGGCGGCGCAGAGCAGCATGAGCCACTGGTCACCGATCCCGGCCATCGCCAGCAGCTGCTGCACCGGGAAGCCCCAGACGTACACGCCGTAGCTGCCGTTGACCCACACGCCCGGAACCGTCAGCCGCGACGGCCAGAAGTGCCCGGCCACGATCACCGCGTAGCTGACCGCGAAGGCCATGAACGCCGAGGCGGTGATGTTGTTGCCCATCACCACCAGCACGACCAGGCCCGCTCCCGCGGCCAGCGGCGACAGCGGGATCCGGTAGAGGTTCAGCAGCACGCCCAGCGCGAAGGCCACCAGGAACGCCACCAGCGACTCGACCGGGACGCTCAGCAGCGAACCCGCCGACTCGGCGCCCGGGGTCTGCTCCAGGTGCCGGTCCCAGGCGATCAGCCCGATCAGCGCGAGCACCGTCAACCAGCGGAAGTCCTTCTTGGCCGTGCCCAGCAGCAGCAGCGCGAACAGTCCGCCGTAGGCCAGCAGCTCCATCGGCAGCGTCCACAGCGAGCCGTTGACCGCGTCCGGCCACGGGTTGTCCTCGAACACCCCCGGCAGGTCGTGCCGCAGCGTCAGCAGGCCCGCGTTGTTGACGATGTAGCCCCAGGTCTCGTGCGCGCGGAAGTACTCGCCGAGCGGCAGCGTGGTGATCATCGGGCCGACGATCAGAGCCATGCCGACCGACACCGTGAGCATCGGCGGCCACAGCCGCAGCACCCGCTTGGCCGCGAAGCGCAGCGCGTGCGGATCGCGCATCCAGCTCTCGGTGATCTGAAAACCGCTGAGCGCGAAGAACCCCATCAGCACGCCCTCGTCGGGCTGCACCGGCCACTCCGGCGGGAACAGCTCACCGCTGCCCACCAGCGGGGAGCTGTGACCGTAGATGACCAGCAGCGCACCGATCATGCGGATCCAGGCGAAGCCGTGGTTCGGGGCGGCGAACAACTCAGGGCGAGCGTGCACGACGCGCGCAACACTCAACCCGGATCACCCCATCGACTCGCGCCCGACTCGGACGTCAACGCTGCGTAGCCTAGCCGGGGCCTCTGGGGTTCGGGACCCTTTACAACCCGGACACCCGTCCGGACCAGACCGCAGACCGTATCGTTATTCGGCCGGTGCACCGCGAACCTGTCGCTCAGTGCCAGAATGGCGTCGTTCGCAGCAGCGGCGTTCATGGAAATCCGGAAAGGGCGCTATCGGTGACCTGGCAAGACGAGTTGCAGAACCTCGACGCCGAACTCGCGGCGGGACGAATTTCCGCCGAAGAGTACCGACAGCGCAGGGACACCGTGCTGGGCAGGGCGCAGGGCGGTCAGACCGGGCCACCGCAGTCGAACCCGGACGGGTTCCCGCAGCAGGAGCAGACACAACAGGCTGATCCCTCGTCCGGGGGATTCCCGCAGCAGCAGCCGCCCGCCCAGCAGCAACAGCAGCCGTCGAGCCCGTTCCCGCCCGCGTTCAGCTGGGGCGACGCCGCCAAGCAGCAGCCGCAGCAGCAGGGTGGCGACGACGCCACGCAGGTCGTGCCGAACCCGTTCCACCAGCAGCAACAGCAGCAGCCGCCCGCGGACTCCAACAGCACCCAGGTCGTCAGCGTGCCGCACACCCCGCAGCAGCAACAGCAGTGGGGCCAGTCGCAGCCGCCGTGGGCCGCTCAGCAGCAGGGCCCGCAGAGCTGGGGGCCGGTGGAGACCACCGGCACGCCGTGGGGCGATGACCTGCCCGGCTCCGGCGACTCCGGCGAGGCGTCCTGGATGCGGCAGGGCCCGGAGGTCTTCGAGTCCGCAGGCAAGTCCGGCAAGGGCAAGCTGGTCGCCGGTCTGTCCATCGGTGCCGTGCTGCTGGTCGTCGTGATCGTCGCGGTGGTCTTCTACTTCACCAGCAGCGGCGGTGGCCGGCCCGAAGGCGAGACCGCCGCTCCCCCGCCGCCCGCGCCGACCACCTCGCAGCTGCCCGCACCGCCCGCCGCCAAGGCGCCGCCGGCGACCACGCAGGAGGTGCTGGTGGCCGCGAACGGCCCGGCGCACCCGTGGGTCGGGCTGCTGGACCTGCCCAACCTGCAGGGCGCCAAGGGCGGACTGCTGCAGCCGAAGACCGTGCTCGACACCGCGTTCCAGAACGGCCTGGTCGAGGGCTGGTTCAACGGCACCGAAGGCGCGCAGCCGAAGACGACGCTGCTCGCGCTGAAGATGCCCGACACCAACGCCGCCCAGACCGTCGTCGAGAAGTACCTGGCCGCGCAGCAGGGCCTCTCCGAGCTGGAAGACCTCTCCTACCAGGGCGTTTCGGTGGTCTCCACGGGCGCGACGTTCCGCACCGCCTACGTGGCGCACAACTACGCGGTGATCATCGACGTCAGCGGCCCGCCGGAGCAGAAGGACGCGGCCCAGCAGTCCTTCAAGGCCGTCCTCGACCAGCAGCTCACCCAGACGCCGCCCACGGTCACCGGATAACCCGCAGCACGCGAACGGCCGCTCCCCTCGAACTCCGAGGTGAGCGGCCGTTCTTCTTGCTCGGACCGTCAGGCGGTGGTGTCGAGCTTGGTGAGGAGGGACTCGAGGGCCGCGCGCGACGCCGCCGGGCCGAACTGGGCCTCGATGGCGGTGCGTCCCGATTCGGCGAGGGCCGACCAGGTCTCGTCCTCGGTGAGGAGCCGGGTCACCGCGACGGAGAAGGACTCCTCGTCGTCGGCGACCAGGACGTCCTGCCCCGGCTTGAGGTGCATGCCCTCGATCGCGACCGACGTGCCCACCACCGGGACGCCGACCGCGAGGCTCTCGCCGACCTTGCCCTTCACCCCCGCGCCGAAGCGCAGCGGTGCGATCGTGACGCGGGCCCGCGCGTAGTGCGGCTCCAGCGACTCGACCCAGCCGTGCACCTCGACCCCCGGCCCCTGCAGGGCTCGGACCTCGTCGGTCGGGTTGCTGCCGATGACGTGCAGGACCGCGTCCGGGCACTGCTCGCGGACCAGCGGCATGATCTCCCGAGCAGCCCAGCGAGCCGCGTCCACGTTCGGCGGGTGGTCGAAGCTGCCGACGAACACCACGTCGCGGCGTCCCTCGAGGTGAACCGGCGCGTGGTCGATCTCGTGCACGTTGGACAGCACCCGCACGTCGGCCTCGGGCACCAGCTCGCCCAGCAGCGCGCGCTCGGTCTCGGAGACCACCAGCGTCACGTCGCAGGTCCTGGTCAGGCCCAATTCCATCTGCTTCGACGCGAACGCCTTGCGGCGCAGCGCTTCCGCGCGGCCGGCCTTGCCCTGCCGCTCGGCGAGCTCGGCCTCCCGCTCCAGCCGCAGGAAGTGCACGTCGACGGTGTCGTAGGCGATGACGGCCTGCGGTGCGCGGGTGCGCAGCTCCTCGACCAGGCTCCACGCGACCTGCGGACGCGACAGCAGCGCGAGGGAGATTTCCGGCCCGGCCTCGTGCAGGAACGCCTGCTGGAGCTCCGGCTGCGGCAGCACCGTCACGCCGATCTGCTGCAGGTTCTCGGTGTAGGGCTGCAGCGGCGCGTGGTTGGCGGGGAAGAACACCACCCGGTACCCCAGCTCCACCAGCTGCTGGAGCACCCGGAAGATCCGCACCGAACCCGAGTCGAAGTCCGGTCGCGGCACCTGGTGGTCCTTGACCAGCACGATCGGCCCGTGGTGACCGCGCGCGCCGCGCTGGCGCGCCAGCCACAGGTTGCGCGGAGACGCCTCCGGGAGGTGCTCGGCGCGCAGCACGTCCGCCCACTTCTCGACGAAGACCTGCCGGTTGAGCTCCTGGTGCTTCTTCACCCCGGAACCGATGTCGGTGCCGTTGGAGACGCCTTCGTGGTGCACCACCACGGCCTTGGGCTGCACGACGGTGCGGTAGCCGACGGCGCGGATCGCGAACGCCAGGTCGGTGTCCTCGTAGTAGGCGGGCGCGAACCTCGTGTCGAAGCCGCCGACCTGGCGGAACAGCTCCTCGCGCACCAGGATCGCCGCGCCGGAGCAGTAGTCGACGTCGCGCAGCACGTTGACCTCCGCGCCCCCGCCGTCGGTTCCGCGACCGTAGTTCCAGCCGTTGCCGTCGGCCCAGACGATGCCGCCGCACTCCTGCAGCCGCCCGTCCGGGTACACCAGCTTGGCGCCGACCAGCCCGATCCGCGGATCGGAGGTGATGGTGTCGACCAGGACGTCCAGCCAGGACTCGGTGACCTCGGCGTCGTTGTTGAGGAAGAAAAGGTACTCGCCGCGCGCGTGCTCGGCACCGAGGTTGCAGGCGCCGATGAACCCGAGGTTGCGCTCGGCCCGCACCAGCCGCACGCCCTCGCAGGCGGCGAGCTTCTCGGCGCTGTCGTCCGGTGAGGCGTCGTCGACGACGATCACCTCGAACGGCACCGACACCAGGTGACCGCCGAGGAACCGCAGGCACTGGCGGGTGTAGGGCCACTTGCCGTGCACCGGGACGATCACGCTGACCAGCGGCGCATCGCTGAAGGGAACCGGCAGCGGCCCGTTCTCGGCCCGCTCGGCGACCACCGGGACGCCGGGCTTGCGGCCCAGCGCGATCTCGTAGGCGTCGCGACGGGTGGTGCCGCGCGGGGCGACCCGCTCGACGACCTTGCGGTACTTGCCGACCGCGCGCTGCACCAGCGCCGAGTTCTGCGCGGACAGCTCGGCGTTCTCGGCGGTGAGCCGCTCCGCGCGGCTCTCGGCGTCGGCGAGCTTGCCCTCGAGGCGGGCGGCGGTGTCGCGCAGCCACTCCACGCGGGCGGCGTCGCGCTGCGCCTGCAGACCGCGTTCGCGCAGCTGCTCGCGGAGTTCGGCGAGCTCCCGGTTGTGGACGTCGGCGCGCTGCTCCTCGGACTTGCGCAGCTCCTCCAGCCGCGCGATCGCGCCCTTGAGCTCCTCGGCCTCGCCGCGGCTGCGCTGGTAGAGCTCGTTGAGCTTGGCCACGTCGGCGACCGCTTCGTCGCGCTGCTCGATCAGCGCCGCCGTGTCGCCCGCGCGGGCCAGGGTCAGCTTCGCGTCGGTGAGCACCGCCGCCGCGGGGAGCTTCGGCAGGTGCTTGTCGGAGGCCACGCCCAGCAGGTAGGTGTGCGGGACGCCCTGGCTGACCGCCCAGTCGCCGGCCTGGTTGCGCTCGATGGTCTGCAGCCGGACGCCTTCGATCGCGGTGTCGCGGTCGCCGTGGTCGGCCGGCACCACCAGCGAGCCGACGGTGACGTTCTGCTTGAGCACCGCCACGTGCCGGAAGGACTCCTCCAGCATCGACTCGTACTCGCGGGCGCTGAGCTCCTTGACGTGGAACGGGTTGTCGTTGCCGTGCTCGTGGCTGTAGACGGCGGTGTCCGGGGTGCTGGACAGGAAGAGCCCGCCCTGCTTCATCCGCGAGCGGACCAGCCGCAGCACCGCCGCGTGGTCGGAGACGTGCTCGATGGCCTCGAAGCACACCACGACGTCGAACGGCTTGGCGTCGGCGAGCAGGTCGGGGTCGGTGATCGAACCGACCTCGAAGCTCACGTCGCGGCCCGCGTAGTTGTGCCGGGCGTGCGCGATGGTCCGCTCGTCGATGTCGACGCCGACGACCTCGGCTCCCCCGGCGGCCAGCAGCGCGGCGCCGTAGCCCTCGCCGCAGGCGAGGTCGAGGACCCGCTTGCCCCGCGCGAAGGGGGCTGCCAGGGCGTACCGGTGGTAGTGCTCGTAAACCACCTGCACGTCTTCGGTCCAGGGAACGCAGCGCTCCCCGGTCCAGTCGATCAGCCGCTCGTCCATGCGCCCCTCACCGAGTTGTGAATCCGCTCGCAGGTTATCGCCCCTCGGCAGGGTGCTGCGGCCGGTTCGGGCGAGGAACATGAGGGCCTTCTCATCCCGGTTTCACCTGCGGTTGTCCCCGAGAGGTCAGAGTGGGTCCATGCGTTCCGTTCCCCGGGGAGTCCTGCTGCTCGCGGCCCTCGCACTGCCCATCGTCGCCGTGCTGATCAGCTTCGCGCTGACCGGCGGGGCCCGCTCCCCCGAGATCCCGGAGAGCGTGCGCGTCGGCAGCACGCCCAGCCCGAGCAGCCCCAGGCCGTCCGCGGACGTGCCGGTGCCCGTCGTCCCCGGTCCGTCC